>JABMPI010000003.1 GCA_013203755.1 Bacteroidota bacterium | reverse complement strand
CCATTGATCCTGAAACCGGAGAGGTAGTTTCAAGAACCGGTCCCGGCGACCGAAAAATTATTGGAAACACTACCCGTAAATATCAGTTTGGTATCAATACTTTTGCCAGCTATAAAAAATTCGATTTTTCATTTTTACTTAATGGAGTAGGCAAAAGAGATTTAGATCTTGGTAGTCCATTAATGTGGCCATATCCAGGACAATTTGATGATCTTTACAAACACCAACTTGACTACTGGACACCAGACAATCAGGATGCTTTCTATCCACGAGTTCATGGTAATCCAACCGATAATTCCGGAAGCAACTACGGTCGGAGCAGACGGACTCAAACCAAATATCTGTCGAATGGAGCTTATTTGAGAATCCAAAATATCACATTGGGTTATAGCCTACCACAATGACTTCTCAATAAGCTTAACATCTCGAAACTAAGAGTTTTTGCAGCCGGAAATAACCTGTTCACTTTTGACCATCTTCCTAAAGGAATTGATTCAGATTTGGCTACAAAATCAGGATTTACTACAGGGCTTGAAGGTAGTCCCTATACTAACAATAATGTCTATCCGGTTATGAAAAGCTTTTCAGTTGGTCTTAACCTAACATTCTAAACTTAAAAATCTAAGAAAATGAAATATATACAAAACATAACAATATCCTTATTACTTCTGCTTTTTGCTGCAGGATGTAGTGAAGAATTACTGAACCTGGCTCCGAAAGATGAGTTGTCGGAGGCAACAGCATTTGCCTCGTATAATAATGTAAAAGTTTATGCCTGGGGTTTCTATGAAGCACTACCTGCTTACGAAGGTGGAATCAGCGGACAAGAGATGATGAAAGATGTTCACGCTGACCTGATGCAATACTCATGGGCTACTGGTAGTTCTTATCTATGGAACAATGAAAATATCCCTAGTTCTTCCAACAATTGGAAATTACCTTACAAACGAATCAGAAGAGTAAACATTATGCTTGATAATTTGGAAGGTTCGGATATGTCTCAGGAAGAAAAAGACCATTGGAGAAGTGTTGGATTATTCTTTCGATCCTTTGAATTTTTCAGATTAATGACGATCTATGGAGGAGTTCCATGGCTGGAGAATGAGGTTACTGATGCAGATACCGAAATTTTATATGGACCTAGAAACTCACGCGATGAAGTGGCTGCAAATATATTAAGAGATCTCGAATTTGCAGCAGCTAACATTATGTCTGATGGTGATGGCGTGAATACAATTAATACAAATGTTGTAAATGCATTGATTTCACGTTTTGGTCTGTTTGAAGGTACCTGGCGCAAATATCATAATCTTGGAAATCACGACCAATATTTGAATGCAAGTATAACTGCATCTGAAAAATTGATTTCAGCATTCCCGACCCTGCATCCCAACTTTGATGAGATGTTTAACAGTGAGTCGCTGGAAGGGATAAATGGTGTTATTCTTTTTAAAAGGTATGTTGAAGATGAAATGCACGTGCTAATGGCAACCAACTTCAGGTCATCAAATGCATCATGGGACATCACCCGAAAAGGAATTGACAAGTTTTTATGTAAAGACGGGCAAACTGTTCATAACAGTCCGTTATTT
Organism: Bacteroidota bacterium; assembly: GCA_013203755.1. GTDB lineage: Bacteria > Bacteroidota > Bacteroidia > Bacteroidales > Prolixibacteraceae > Draconibacterium. The sequence goes on along the minus strand of JABMPI010000003.1, from coordinate 3,330 downwards.
GGTGGATACACGGATAAGTATGCCGAATTCCGTAATCGCGACAACCGCTTGCTGTACACAACAACCCCACCTTATAAAGTTAAAAAAACAGGTTCGCAGACATGGGAACACACAGGAGTTGAGTCTGACAGGGAGTATTTTTACATCATGGAAGATATTAGCAACCCGCTGTTGAAAACACTTCCTGACTTAAACTGGTCTGGTAACGTAATTGCAGAAACACCAAACTTCGATGAAGCTGGTTTTAACCGCACGAAGTCAACAGGCTACAGAATATGGAAACATTACAACCAGTTAAATACCGGAAGGTCATCGGCAGATTTTGCTGACGCTCCAATGTTCAGAATGGGAGAAGTTTTATTGAATTATGCAGAAGCTAAATTTGAGGTTGGGTCATTTAATCAAACAGTTGCTGATGCAACAATTAACAAACTTAGAGTAAGAGGTGATGTTGCTCCAATGGAGGTAAGCGAAATTGATGCCAATTTCGACCCAACAGGAGATACTTCAGTTGATCCGGTTTTGTTTGAAATTAGACGTGAAAGAGCTGTAGAGTTAATGGGAGAAGGTTTCAGGCGAGAAGACCTGAGAAGATGGAAAAAGATGGACTATGGCACAGTGGTTAAAACTGGTCGCTGGGTCAAACAATCTGATTATACATCGACTTTAAAAATCCAGAATAACGAAGCTGAAGGATTTATACAACATGTGCCAGGCACGCCACCTGCATTTCCTGAGTATTACTATCTGTATCCTCTGCCATCAGATCAAATTGTAATAAATCCGCAACTGGAACAAAACCCGAGTTGGGATCAACAATAAAACAAAGGGTTCAGAATTTTAATGGAAAATTCATAAATCAAAAAGAAAATGAAAATGAAATTATTTAAAAATTATATAACAAGGACAATTGCTTTAGGAATTGTTGCATTTGCCCTGATCAATTGTTCAGAGGACGATGGACCTGGCCTGGGAGCAATACCGGCTGCCGACTTCAATGCTTCGGCAACTTCGGTTGAACAAGGAACTACAGTGACTTTTACTGATGTATCTACCAATTCACCATCATTGTGGACCTGGAATTTTGAGGGTGGTAGTCCAACATACAGTAACAAACCCAATCCTGAGGTATATTATGTGGTAAAAGGAACCTGGGGTGTGACGATGACTTGTAGAAACGCTGCAGGAGCTGATGAAATTACTAAAACAGGATTCATTGACGTATCAGCTCCACCGGTTGTGGATATTGATAAGGTTCCCTTGGTAAAACTTGATTTTGAAACTACCCTTGATAATGTGGGATCAGTAGGAACAGCTGCTACATCATCAGGCGGAACTAACTATGAATTGAGGACTCTACCTGGCGGATTTGGATTTATTTTCGATGGCACTACTAATCCTTTAACAATTCCTGGTTTTACGGGTATTAATGGCGCCGGCAGCAGGTCGGTAGCTTGTTGGATAAAAACAACTGCCAACACTGCGAACACGGGTATTGTACACTGGGGTGCTTCCGGAAGCTTTAGTAGGTCTTCTTTTAAATATAACAAAACCGGAACGATTCGATTTGAATACCAAGGTGGTGGACATAATGGAGCTACAATTGTGAACGATGGCGAATGGCACCACATCGCATATACTTATGATGGTAGCACTATTAAGTTATATGTAGATGCTGTTGAGGATTTTACAATTTCTGGAAAAACCCTTAGAACAGGAGAAGCTGGTGAAACAGATGTGAATATAGGTTCTCAGGGGACTGGCGCCAAATTCCAGGGATCATTAGACGATGTTAGAATATACGACGTGGTATTAACTCCTGAAGAGATTGTGACTTTGAGTGAAATTAAGTAATTCAGATTAATACCCAATATAGAAATAGTTTTAGTTAGAAGTTTAAAATGGGGCAGTTACATTGGTACTGTCCCCATTTTATAATGTTTCCTAATTTGAGTTATAAAAATAGGGCAGTTCATATTGCAAAGGTTCTATAAAAACACTGTTGAAAGTTGGTTAAACACATAAGATGAAGCAGATATACGTTTATATATTAATTGTTCTTATTTCTCTTTTTGGGTGTATTCATAAAAAAGAAAATCCAAATATTCAAAATGATTACCCGGTTTGGATTGAAATGATGGAACAACCAGCAGTGGAGATGGAACAAGCAAGAGAGGCCTTTGATAGCTATTGGGAAACACACGAACATTTTAAAGGCGACCGTAGCAAGCAATTTGAACAGTGGTATGCCATTAATTCTAACAGATTAGATCAATTCGGGAAAGTTATTTCGGCAGCACAAGTTAGTAGCGAATTTCAAAAACTACGGTTGAAATCTGCCGGCGAACAACAGGGTGAGTGGTTCAACTACGGGCCCGTAAGTGTTGGTCCACGAAACGGTAAAAAGCGCGATGGTGGTCGGGTAAAAGACATTGAATTTCACCCCACCGACAAGAACACTTTTTATGTTTCTACATTTAAAGGAGGATTGTTCAAAACTGTGGATTACGGAACTACCTGGGCTCCATTAACTGATGGGCTGACTGAACAGGTTTTTGTATGTGAAGTATCCAAAACTGATCCCAATACAATATTTTTAGGAACTAATTTGGGAATCTTTAAAACGATTGATGGGGGAAATACCTGGAACAATACAGTGGTTACTGATAAAACAAATGCTTTACTCATAAAAAGAGATGACCAGAATATAATAATTGCCGGGTGCGAAGCAGGGATTCGCCGTTCAATCAATGGCGGAACTACCTGGACTCTTGTACAAAGCGCTTCTAAAGTAACAGATCTTAATTCACACCCTATCAATCCAGAAATTCTTTATGCTTCAACAAACGGCACACCCGGCGAATTTTTCCGCTCGGCAAATGGTGGTGCAACGTGGACAAAAAATAACACATTCGGACAAGGCTCTTTTATGGGAGTTGCAGTAAGTCCGGCCCAACCCGATAATGTATATGTAATCAATCTGCGCGACCATTTGGGCGAAGATTCTTTTGAAGGTTTTTATCTTTCAGAAGATGCGGGTTTAACCTTCACTAAGCAATCTGGTCAATTACCTTGTATCTCCGGGTACAAAGAAAATGGTACAATTTCCAGAGGACAACCCAATTACAATTTGTTTGTTTGTGCCGACCCTGTTGATGCCAATATCGTTTATGCAGGAGGTGTCAAATCATGGAAATCAACCGACAAAGGGAAAACCTGGACACATTTTTATGAAAATATTACAACCGATGGTGATAACCTCCACCTCGACCAGTTGAACTGGGCTTTTTCTCCACACGATAACAGAATTTTTGCTGTAAATGATGGTGG
>JABMPI010000328.1 GCA_013203755.1 Bacteroidota bacterium | reverse complement strand
ATTTGATTGTTTGCAATGCCATAATAATTCCAATTGGAGCGAAGCTACTTTCGATCACAATGCTACCAGTTTTCCATTATCGGGTTCTCATATTGCAACTGAATGTGTTGCTTGTCATTCGGAAGGTTACGCAGGAACTTCAATGTTGTGTTCCACTTGTCATCAAACCAATTATAATGAATCGGTAAATCCAAATCATTCTTCACTGGGGATTTCAATAAATTGTGAAGATTGCCACACAACAAATCCTGGATGGAAACCGGCATCGTTTTCAACTCATAATGATTATTATGCATTAAACGGAGCACACGCGGTTGTTGCTAACGACTGTAATATATGTCACGAAGGAAATTACAATAACACGCCAAACAGCTGTTTTGGGTGTCATTCCAATGAGTATAACAATACTACAGATCCGGCACATGCAACTGCTCAATTTTCAACAGATTGTATTGCTTGTCATACCGAAAATGGCTGGGAGCCATCAACTTTTGATCACGTCAATCAGTATTTCCCCATTTATAGCGGGAAGCACCTGGCGGCGTGGAATTCCTGTGCTGATTGCCACACCGAACCAACTAATTATTCGGTGTTTTCATGTATAACTTGTCATGAACATAATCAAACTGACATGGCAAATGACCACAGTGAAGTGAATAATTACGTGTATAACAGTGTAAATTGTTTGGCTTGTCACCCAACTGGAATTTCTGGCGATGGTAATTAACCGAACAAATAAAAATCGATTATTATTGATGCTGCTTTTTATAGTAGCATTTGTATCTCAATTGGGGGCACAAACATTAAAAGGTAGTGTTGAGGGTGCAGTTTCGTACATCACCGGGGAAAGTATTTATGTAAAATTTGAAAACACCAGTGGAATTGAAAAGGGAGATACTCTTTTTGTTTTGAGAAATGAAATTTTGGAACCTGGTTTGGTCGTTTTAAATCTTTCCTCCATCTCGTGCCTTTGCAATCCTATCGGAGATAATCTTTTCAAAGTTTCGGATAAAATAGTCAGTAATAAAAAAAGTAATAAAATAATAGAACCAATTGAAATTCAACCCGAAGGTCAAATTGAACAAGATGTAAATGAACAGATTCTAACTTCTTCGAAACCAGAAATTTTGAAACCGGATGTTAATCAGAATGTAACCGGGCGACTTTCACTTTCTTCATATTCCAATTTCTCAAATACTTCGGGTGAAGATATTCACCGGTTCCGGTATACCTTTTCAATGAATGCCCAAAATATTTTGGATTCAAAAGTTTCAGCAGAAACTTATATCTCTTTTTCGCACAAATTAAATCAATGGGATGTTGTTCAGGAAAACCTAAACAACGCCCTAAAAATCTACAGTTTAGCATTAAAATTCGATTTTAATGAAACGACATCTATTTGGGCTGGTCGCAAAATCAATCCGAAAATTGCTAATGTTGGAGCAATTGACGGATTGCAGTTTCAAAAGCAATGGAATCATATTTCTGTAGGTGCCGTAGCAGGTACACGCCCTGATTTTAAGGATTATGGATACAATCCTGATTTATTTGAATATGGGGCTTACATTGGGCAGAGCCAAAAAGTACAAAATGGTTTTATTCAAAGTTCGCTGGCTTTTTTTGAACAACGAAACAGTGGAAATATAGATCGACGTTTTGTTTATTTTCAGCACAGCAATTCATTCATAAAAAACATTAATATTTTTTCATCGTTTGAATTGGATTTGTATAGACTTGAAAACGGAACGCCTCAAAATAAGTTAAGTTTAACCAGTTTGTATTTTTCAGTTCGATATCGTATTTCTCGCAGATTGTCACTTTTTGGATCCTACGATAATCGTAAAAATGTGATTTATTACGAAACCTTTAAAAATTATGCAGATGAGGTTTTGCAATTGGCAAGCAGGCAGGGTTTTCGATTCAGAATTAATTATCGCCCGATTAATTATCTGAATTTGGGAATTAATGCAGGAACCCGTTTCAGAAAAGAAGATCCTCAAACTACAAAAACAATTAACAGTTATGCAACTTATACCCGGATTCCGGGAATTAATGCATCGTTAACCATCTCAGCCAATTTAATGCAAACAAGCTATCTGGATGGGCAGGTTTATGGTGCACGCCTTTCTAAAGATATTATTCCGGGAAAATTTCAAACCATGCTAAATTATCGGTTTGTCAATTTTAAATATTCAAATGTTAATTCTGAACTCATACAAAATATTGGAGAAATAGATTTTTCGTATCAGTTCAACAAAAAGTTATATTTATCTGTTAACTATGAAGCAACTTTTCAGAAAAATGAAAATTATAACCGTATATATCTGAACATAAGAAGGAAGTTTTAATAGATTGATACTTAAATATCTAAAATAAACCACTATGGACTGAAAGTGCCATAGTTTTCTTTCAGACTGAAAGTCTCTAGTTATTCAATGATGAAATTTGAGTCATCTTCGTCTGTTGGTTTTCGATGATGTTCCAAATAGTCATTCACCATTTCATCTGTGATATTTCCTGTACTCCAACAACCAAAGCCAATTGCCCAAAAATGTTGACCCCAATATTTCTTCCCTAATTCAGGAAATTCTTGTTGAAGTTTGCGCGAACTTCTACCCTTTAACCTTTTTACAAGATTACTTAGCGACTGTGACGGACGATAACTCAAATGCATGTGAACATGATTATTGGATACAACACCCTTCAAAATTAAGACATCCTCAGCCTCACAAATTTGAATTAGAATTGTTCGGCACCTAACTTGAATATCTCCTTGAAGAACTGTGTAACGATATTTCGTTGACCATACAATATGAGCTGTTAAATTTGATACTGTATGACCATTTGGTCTTTGATAATTTGCCATAAATCAAAGATAAGATTTTTAGAAGCTAAAGCGAGATGCACTAAAGTACATAGTTTTAACTATTATTGGCCACCGGATTACGGTT
>JABMPI010000327.1 GCA_013203755.1 Bacteroidota bacterium | reverse complement strand
TTGATGTTGCAATAGTTGGCTCTTCTATGTACTTTAGTACCACACAAAACCTCTGCAACATATTTACAAGCAGACCACCAAAATTCAACCAATATGAAAGTATTTTCACCGGCAATAAACAGGTTAATTTAATAGCCTCCCCGGTATTCCCCATCCGGGGAGGCAAAAAGATTTCGCTGTGCAAGCGCGGGGAATCCTTTATAAGCATTTCAAAAATATACATTTTAAAACCAAAAATTAATACAATGAAAAAGTTAATTATACTTCTTTTAATACTTATACCCATTTTCTCATTTGCACAAGATGCAAATCTTACCTGGGACTTTCCCGCAAAACCAGGGAAAGCAGGGTGGAAAAACCTAAAAACTGAAACTGAACGGTTAAATGCCATGCAGGTGCCTTCTGATGTTTTATCAAATATGGGAACTGAAGAATTGCTTATTACATGTATGAATTACCCCGCCGCATTATTTTATGGGGCGTATTCAAATAATTACGTAGGAATTAAAAGAACAATTGAAAAATTTAACGGACTACAAGAGTTACTAAAAAGAAAAGATGCACTAAAGTTTATAAAAATACCGGCACAAATGGATTGAAGCAAAAAGATTCACGAATTAATGAGCAATACTGGCCACTAAAATTCAGGTATATTGAATTACTTTTAATCCAGGATGTTATTATTAGTTCATCGACCGATGAAGATGTTCAAAACCTATTGGAGGCTAGTGTTGAGAAAACCAAGCTGAAGACTGACAAGCCTGCCTGGTTTTCAAAATCCGATGACCTTGTTTCGTCCTTTTTAGTAGCAAAATCAATGAAGAAATTAAAAATCAATGAATTTACAAGCAATGAAGAATATATGGATTTTGCTACAAAAGGAAAACTGAAATCGTATGAGCAGGCCCTTGCCATAATTGAATTAGGCAAAAAACATGCAGAAACTTCAAAAGGTCAGAAGAATTAAATTATCGATCTGTTTGAAAACCAGCATAGATTTGTTACGTTCATAAAATAATAAAAACCAATCGAATCATGATACCAAAAAGAATATTATTTGGACTTATAAGCTTGTTTATTTTGATTACATCAGCTTGTCAAAAAGAAGAAACTCCGTCTTGTAATTACCCTAAAAATGCAAAACTGAAACGTGTTGTAGTTTGTGGATATATTGAATCAGAATGTCCTACCAGAGAATGCGATGACATTATCAAAATAGAGGAAGAATATGAATACGACAGTAAAGGTAGATTAAAAAAGGTATTAATATCACCAAAATATGAAGATGGCGTTCTTACAAATCCGATAGAATATCACTTGTACGAATATAATTCGAAAGATCAATTGGTGAAAATTGAATCTTATTCTAAATTAAGTGATGGATATTGGCATGACAAGAATCACATCTATACCTATTCTGACGATGGGAAAATGATAAAAGAAAACATCGAAATTATGGAAGTTGGTAATCAATACAAACTTTATAAGTACACCAATAACAGGTTGACAAGAATAGAATATTATGAATTAGATTCAGATGAATTGGAATTCTATATTCTTCTTGAATATGATGATTCCGGAAATTTAATCAAAGAAACAGCTTTTGATAAGAATGGTGAGCTATTTTCTTATTTCCAAAGAAATGTATTTGAAAATGGAGTAATTATTCCATCGTATTTAAAAATTTGGGGTTATACCAAACTTGATAGCTAGTTTATAAAAACCTACGATGAAAATAACAATTTAGTTCTACTGGAAACAACCTATGGGTCAGGAAGTTCTCAGGGAAATACAAGGCTAAAATTTGAATATTACGATTAAAACCATTCCTTAATAATGCACCAAATTGATTATAGTATTCTATAAAATCTCTTTACAAATAGAAAGTTGAACCATCTGTCAACTAATGCAATTCAAAATTCGCGAATAATACTGAAACACTTTTTCTTCGGAAAATTTGTTAGTACCCAATTAATTTTTAATCCAAAATGTAAATTAAAATTAAAAAAATATTTATTACCCTATTATTGATAATCCAAGCTATATTTGTATTTAGCCAGCTTGATACTCTTAATACTATTCCACCACCGAATCTCGACATTTCACACGATGAAGTAACAATATATACACCAGCAGACAGGGAGGCGGACGGTGCCTATGTGTTAAAATCTGGCTACGAGTTAACAAGCACCCAAAAGCAAGCAGCACTACAATACTGTGATTCATTTTATGGTTATAGGATAGATGATTTAGGCGAGGCAACTAATACGTACAATTGCCATGGTTACGCATGGCACATGATAGAAAATGAAATAGTAGAGGAAGCAGAATATGATACCGTATGGTTGAAGTATGAAGTACATTATTGGACTCAACACTTAAAACAAAGCTACGAGGAAGTATCGTGGCGGGAAAATGCAAAAATAAGATTTCAAAACCTAAGCGATCATTCTGCAATTGCTACCGATGATCCTGACGTAATTATTTCAAAATGGGGTAATTTGCCTCTATTTAAGCATGATATTGATGATTGTCCGTATTATTCCAATCTAGGACTTAAATATTACTGGATCAAAAAGCCTGTAATTTCTGATCCTCCGGAAGCTATGTATACTGATGATACGCATAAATTTTCAGAAACAAGATTTGTTAAGTATTACATTGAAGGAATAGAGTATTATTGGGAAATTTTAGGTAATAATTTGACGCAAGTTGGCGCCAATGGTGATTTTGAATTTACGGCAGAAGCAACTTCACATGTTGGCACAGATACTTTGTGTTTACATATAACTACTCCATCAGGGCAAACTAATTCTGACACAATAGAAATTACCTTAAACCCTCCTCCTCCGGCTCCTGATCCGGATGATTTTGATGTTTATGTTGAGGAGTTGGGTGGTAATGGTGTTCCAGGAAGCCCGGGAGGACCATTTGAGCTTTGTGAAGGAGAACAGTATTATGTAAGCCTTTACCCGTATCATTTATTTGATGATTATGGTATTACTGATGTTGAATTTGACTTTACTTTCGATTATGATGTCCTGGACGAAGGGGATGATTACATTGAAATAGAGGTAAATAGTTCACCGGAAGACGAGGAAGGAGAAGTTTATGTCACATCATTGGCTGCTGGATATACTACATTCAAATTTATGGATTTTGAAGATGGATGTGGTGGATATTACATGATGATGTCTCCCAATCCGGCAACCACAGAAACTACGGTTACATTAGAGTCTGCAAACATTAACGAACCAATTGATGAAAACATTGAATGGGAGATAGAAGTTTACAGCCCGACACATATATTGAAAGAGACAAAAAATAAGCTAAAAGGCAAAACACATAAAATACAAACCAACGGTTGGAAAGCAGGAGTTTATATTGTTCGTGCCAAATACAAGGATAAAATAATTCCCGGGAAATTGATTGTGCAAGATTAAAATATCTAAGCGAACCGTTCTTTTTCCTCCAGAACGGTTCTGCATAAATTTGTAAGGATGCCATCTTTCTACTTTTAACATAGAAAGATGGCATCCTTTTCTACATAAAAAGGTCAATAAGCAATTCAAACAAAAAACCTTAACTTTGCCCCTCAAAATTTTTAGACGATGGAGAGAAGAGATGTTGAAATAATGGCACCGGTTGGTTCCTACGAATCGTTAATGGCCGCTATTCAGGGCGGTGCTGGTTCGGTGTATTTTGGTGTTGAACATTTAAATATGCGTTCGCGTTCGGCAAATAATTTTACCCTCGACGACCTAAGAAAAATTGTAGAAATAGCATCGAGAAACAAGGTCAAAACCTACCTCACTTTAAATGTCGAGATTTTCGATGGCGAAATTCAATTGATGAACGAAGTTGTTTCGGCCGCAAAAGAAGCCGGGGTTTCTGCCGTAATTGCTGCGGATGTTTCTGTTATTCAATATGCCCGTTCCATTGGTTTGGAAGTTCACATTTCAACTCAGGTAAATATTACCAACATTGAAGCGGTTAAATTTTACTCCAATTTTGCTGATGTAGTTGTGCTTGCCCGCGAAATGAATTTGGGCAGGGTTTGGGAAATTAGTGATCAAATAAAAAGGGAGCAAATCAAAGGTCCCGCAGGAGAGTTAATGAAAATTGAGATGTTCGTTCATGGTGCGCTATGTATGGCTACCAGCGGTAAATGTTACCTCAGTTTACACGAAATGAACTCTTCTGCAAATAGAGGTGCTTGTTTACAAAGCTGCCGCAGAGCATACACCGTTACCGACAAAGAAACCGGTGCTGAGCTTGATGTTGAGAATGAATACATTATGTCTCCCAAAGATTTAAAAACCATTCATTTTCTGAATAAAATATTAGATGCAGGTGTTTCGGTATTAAAAATTGAAGGGCGTGCCCGTTCACCCGAATACGTACAAGCAACAGCCCAATGTTACAGCGAAGCAGTTGATGCTTACTTCGAAGATGATTTTACCGATGAAAAAGTAAACGACTGGAACGAACGTTTGGGGGCTGTATTTAACCGTGGATTTTGGAACGGCTACTATCTTGGACAACGCCTGGGCGACTGGAGTAAAAATTACGGCTCGCTGGCTACCAAACGCAAAATGTACATTGGAAAATGCACCAACTACTTCAACAAAATAAATGTTGCCGAATTTAAACTGGAAACCAGCAACCTTATGGTTGGCGACGAAATTCTTGTGACCGGACCAACTTCGGGAGTTGTAAAAACAATCGTAACTGAGATTCGCGTTGACTTAAAACCTGAGGAAGAGGGTAAAAAAGGTCAACTGATTTCCATTCAAATTGATGAAAAAATCAGGCGTGCCGACAAACTCTTTAAAATGATTGACGCCAAAGAGGTGAAAGAGCGCCGATAAAAACTGTAAATCTTATTTCTAATATCAAGGCAATAGTCCATTCCCAGATTCGGAATCTGCTGTTTTGATATAGAGATGCTGAACTAAATTCAGCATGACGTTTAATCAATTTAAAAAGTCAGGGATAATCTGAAATTGAGTTTAAAGTTGATTGTCTTTTTTTTAACTTTATCTTAAAAAAATAACCTTAGTAGCCCTGTATTATCAGTCATAAAAATAACCTTATTAACCTTGTTACTTCTTTATAGAATACCGATAATATTTGATGAACCGTTGGTATTCATTTTCGAAACTATATTTTTTGTGATGTTCTGGTTGTTACATTGAATCTTGATATCTAAATAAGGTAATAAGGTTTGGTTATTCTCCATATTAAAATCTGCTACTAAGGTTTAAAACTTAAAAATAAGGTTTTTATGAATCTGTGAAATTAAAAGCCTCAACGTTGGAGTTATTAACTGCGATGGGGTACTTCAGAACTGCAAGCTCGAAGTTAAAAACCTCGGCGTCGAGACTAAAAGAGTCAACGTCGGGGTAAAAAGAGTCAACATTGATGTTAAAAGAATCAATGTCGGAGTTATTAACTGCGATGGGGTACTTCAGAACTGCAAGCTCGAAGTTAAAAGATGAAACGGCGGAGTTAAAAGTCTCAACGTCGGAATAAAAAGAGTCAACGCCGGAGTAAAAAGCCTCGACGTTGGAGTTCGGAAGTGGGGTGGGCTAATTCGGAAGTATCCCCTAATTCGTCCTCGTTGCACACAAACAAGTTTTAAAAGTCGCTTAGTAGTCGTTTGAGTTTCATTTTTTGAATTTCTAATTACTTTTCGTGATTATTATAAAATATCTAATCAGAATCTTGAATAATTTTCAAAACACCTTCTATTACTTCAATTTTTCTCTTAATAGACTCATTCTCTTTTTCCGTCTCGTATGCCTTTGACGATAGTTTCAAACTGTATGCACCAATCAAAATAATTGCTACTGCATTAATAATGGCAGCTGTAATTTTTACGAAAGCCCAGGTCTTAGTAATCCAAATTTTTCTGTTTATTCTTTTAAAACCTCCATCAATACTAACCATGTATAAACCTTTATTCGTAATTTCAATTATATAATCTTTATGGATCGTGGTGTTCTTGCTTGTTACTTCAGTTAAAGCGACCAAATTCTCTTTTCCCAATTCTTCAACTAAATACGATACCAACTTTATATCGCATTTTAATTTTTCTGAAAGACCGTAATTATCATTTGATCTGCTCTCTGTAAGCGATTGTAAAATTTTTTGCTTAAAAATATTTTTGAGGTGTATACTTAGTTACTAACTTTAATTTGCAAATATGCTACATGTGGCTTTGCTACCATTCTTTCAGCAAGTTTGTGAAAAATTGAATCTTTGAAGATCGAACGGTTAAT
>JABMPI010000326.1 GCA_013203755.1 Bacteroidota bacterium | reverse complement strand
GAGTGGCAGTGCTATCTATTGCTCCGGTTATATAAATTTCGGTATCTGTAATAGTTGGCGAGCCATAACCGGAACCAATTCCTTCGAGAAACCAGATTTCTTTTGGGCCATTTTCCGGCCAAATTTTCAGTAAGTTCTTTTCCTGAAAAATACCTAAGCGGTCTTTTCCTCTCCATTGAAAGATTTCCGGACTTTTTGTTGAACATGAAAAAAATGAAAGGACAATGAGAAGAATAGAAATAAATTTCATCCGCATAGAATTTGGTTTTATTACAAGTAGGCATAAAGATAATTTTATTACAGTTTTATGTAATGCAGTTACAAATTATTTTGAATAGCGTAGATTAATGAATCGATGAATAAGAAACGAATTGAATGAATTTTAAAGATTGAAGTTTTTCGAGGTATTATTTGAAAGTTTTATAAACGTCTTCGTAGTCTTTTGCCAGCATCAAATCGGCACGTAATTTTGCAGCACTAGGGAAATTATTCAAATAGATTTTGTAGAAACGTTTTAGAATACTGAAGTTTTTTACCCCGCTCCAGGTTTGTTCAAAAAGTTTGGTGTGTTCTAGCAATTTTTCAATACGTTCCTCTTTTGTTATTTCTGTTTTTTCAGGATTAAAAAACCATGGATTTTGAAAAATACCACGACCAATCATTGCTCCGTCGGCACCAGATTTTTCTATCTTTTGCAATCCATCTTCGAATGAAAAAACATCGCCATTTCCATGAAAAGGAATATCAGGTTTTATTTGATTTTTTAGTTGAACAGCTTTTGCAATTTCTTCCCAGTTGGCATTTCCTTCCGATTGCATTCGTTGCGTGCGACCGTGCAAAATAATGGCAGCCGGGTCAACTTCCAGCAGTTGCGAAATCCACTCTTCAGTTTGGTGTTCTTTAATGCCGGTCCGGGTTTTTACACTTACAGGCAAATGAGTTCCTTCTATTGTGGCTTGAATAATTTCTTTGGCCAATCTGGGTTCTCCAATTAACGCACTACACGCACCAATTTTAAATACCTTTTTTACCGGGCATCCCATGTTAATATCCAGTCCATCGAACTCGTAATTTTCTGTAATGTATTTGGCAATGTTGTGGTAAATTTCCGGGTTACGACCCCAGATTTGAGCAACCAATTTTATGTTCAGTTTTTTCAGTAATTCTCTTTCCGAATTGCTTACAATTAAACGATCCGAAACACGTGTTCTACCTACTGGATGGTTCATTCCCTCAACAGACGTGAATTCGGTAAAAACTACGTTTAAATTGCCGGGGATTGCCGTTCCCATAACAATTTCACGAAAAACCGTGTCGGTTACATCTTCCATTGGAGCCAACGAAAAAACGGGCCCTTTAAAATCTTGCCAAAAATTACTCATCGTATTATTTCTCTTGCTCTGCTTTTATAAGTGACAAACTTTTTCTGAATTTTCTACTGTTGCCAAAAATAATACGATTTTCTTTTGTTCGTACAAGTCCACTGGTTTTTTCGTCAGTGCATTCCGGCGTACAACAACCTTTGTGTTTCGTAGCACATTCTATACATTGAATAAAAAGTATATGACAGCCCAGATTTTCGCAATTTGTATGTGTATCACAGGTTGTTCCACATTGATGGCATTTTGAAATAATTTCGCCGTTTACACTTTCACCCAATCGTTCGTCGAAAACAAAGTTTTTACCCACAAATTTCGATTCTAAATCGGAAGATCTTATTTGCCGGGCATACTCCAGTATTCCACCGTGGAGTTGGTTTACATCTTCGAAACCCTGATGTTTTAAATAAGCACTTGCTTTTTCGCATCGGATACCACCAGTGCAATAAAGGAGGATTTTTTTATCCTTTTTATCTTCCAATAAATCGGTGACAATCTCCAACTCTTCACGAAAAGTATCTGCCTCGGGGCAAATAGCACCTTCAAAACGACCGATTTCACTTTCGTAATAATTGCGCATGTCAACAACCACCGTATTCTCTTTTCCAATTTGATTGTGGAATTCAACTCCGCTTAAATGTTTGCCCACATTTGTTACATCGTAAGTACCATCTTTTAATCCATCGGCAACAAGTTTCGGGCGAACTTTTATGGTTAGTTTGTAAAACGATTTTCCATCGTCTTCAATTGCATATTTGATAGGAATTCCAGTTAGAATTTCATATTTATCCAGCGTTTTTAAAAAAGCTTCAAAGTGATGTTCAGGAACACTCATCTGTGCATTAATTCCTTCACGTGCCACATAAATTCTGCCAAAACAATCTAATGGAAACCAGTCGCGAAACAATTCATCTCTAAATTCCTGCGGGTTTTCGAGATAATGGTATTTGTAAAACGAAATGGTTTTACGTTGAAAAGGTTCTTGTTGAAGCCTATCTTTTAGCTCCTCTTTATTTATTCTGTTGTATAAAAACATGGTTTATTCCCTTAAATTTGAGGGGCAAAAATAAACATTCATTCTAGAAGAACAAATAAAGAGTCTTTATTCTGATAATAGAACAATAAAAAACCCGGAAAAAATTTTACCCGGGCTTGAAATATAATAACTATTGAATTATTTACAAATGTATAATTGGGTCTGGATTGTTGTCCTTATCACCATTTACATAACCACTTGTTTGAGGTACTCCCATTAAAAGAACCCCAGCTGCATGTGGAGCAGCCATTGAAGTTCCACTCATTGTTGTATAGCCGCCTCCTTTATAGCAGGAATAAATTGAATATCCTGGAGCACAGTAATCAACATGAGTACCATAATTTGAGAAATACGCCCAATTGTCGTTAATATCCATTGCTGATATTGTGTAAATATTTGCACCTTCGGCTCTTGCAGGAGAGTGGTTGTCAGCATCATCACTTTCGTTTCCGGCGGCTAAAACAAATGGACAAGAAGCAGAAGCTGCAACTACAGCATCATCTAAGGTAGTTGATACTCCACCTCCCAAACTCATATTTGCGACATCGACATTCTCTGCAT
>JABMPI010000325.1 GCA_013203755.1 Bacteroidota bacterium | reverse complement strand
AGTTACAGCCATGCAAAAAATGGTGTCCACAAAAATTGACCGAAAAGTTTATTCAGCCAATGATTTTGAAACTGCGCAGGGAGGAACTGCCGTTGATGTATTAAATAAATTGCCATCGGTTTCTGTAAACCCTGATGGAGAAGTTTCGGTGCGTGGAACAACAGATTTTATGGTTTACTTAAACGGAAAACCAACTCAAATGGATCCGTCGATGTTATTGGGGCAAATTGCGGGTAATTCGATCGAAAATATTGAAGTAATTACCGTACCAACGGCAAAGTATGATGCACAGGGGAAAGGCGGAATTATTAATATTTCAACAAAAAGAACTGGTGCCGAAGGACTTTCCATTTCAGCAAACGGATTAGGCGGTGGCGCTCCGTGGGGACACGTTACCGATAAATACAGTGATTTTGAACAAAATGATAACCGAATTGGAACTGGATTAAATCTAATGTGGTTTAAAAATAACCTGTCGGTTTATGGTGGTTTTAATTTGAATAATAGGAATATTAATGGGATGAGAACCGGAGATGCCCGTATTTTTGTTGATGAGGCAAATGGTGTTTACAAACATATGGTAGCTGCTGGCGAACGTCCGGAGTGGTTTAAATACTGGTCGGCAAATGCAGGATTCGATTATAAATTATCCGAAAAATCAACACTTTCAGGTTCTTATTTCTTTGGGAAACGTACAGAAGGTCGTTCTGCATTTTACATTTACAATATTTTTTATGCTGATAAAAATAAAAATACAATTGCCGGAGTTGACAGAAATGAGGATTGGATTTATAACCCCAATACAGATAATCGGTACGGAACGTTTCACACCGCAAATGTAGATTTCGCACAAAAATTTGATAATAAATCGGAATTAAAAATTTCACTTTTATATGAAAATTCTGGATTGAGCCGTGAGCTTGAAAACCAGAATTTTGATTACAACCCTTCAACCGATAAAGCCGGGGCAAAGGAGTTGCATTACAAACAAACCGACAATACTCCGGTAGAAGGTTACCTGTTATCTATTGATTACTCTAAAAAACTGGAGAACGGACACACGCTTGGATTTGGTTTGCAACCACAGATTTTTAACATAACCGGAGGGTTTGGTTACGATACTTTGGGGATTGAAAATAACTCTTTTTCTGCCTACGAAAGTTTGGAGAATGAAGTGGAACAAACGCGAGGAATTTATGCTGGTTATGCAGATTATGCAGGGAGTGTGGGAGATTTGAGTTTTATTGCCGGAATGCGTTTGGAATATACCGATCAGGAGATGGATATAATAAAGGAAGATTACTTTTCTATTTTCGATGGACAGAAAAAATCGAATTACAAAGTGAATAAATTGGATTGGTTTCCAACGCTTCACTTAAATTATAAATTATCTGAGAATGACCAGCTTTCATTTGCTTCGAGCAGAAGGATTAGCCGACCTCCAATTAAAAATATGGCGCCATTCCTTTATCGTCGACACCTGGAGGTGTATGTAGCTGGTGACCCCAGATTGGACCCCGAATATTTAAGCAACTTTGAATTGGCACTGGATAAAAAAGCAGGAAAACAAAGTTTCAATCTCACCGGTTTTTACAGGGGAGTCGATAATGCTATTTTTAGGGTAAATACAATTACAAATGAAAATCAAAGAGTTTTAGATGTTGTTGGAGAAGAAGTATTGATTCGCAGTTATACAAATACTGGAAACACACGTGCTTTGGGAGCTGAATTAAATGCCAATCTTGTTGCAGGTTCTTTTGCGAAGTTTTTTGTGGGTGGATCGTTATATAATTTTAAAGTAGACAGTGATCTTTTTGGTTACAAGGCCACAAATAAAAGTACCAACTGGAGTTTAAAAGCGAACATGAATTTAATGCTTTCAAAGGCCTTAAAGTTTACTACTGATTTTAATATGCAATCGGCAACAATAACCGGACAAGGACAAAATGATTTGTTTTATATGGCAAACTCTGCATTGAGTTACACGCCTCAAAAAATAAAAGGCTGGAACTTTTCTTTACGCGCTCTCGATATTCTTAGTTCAAATTTACAAGGATTGGATACGCGAGCATTCAATAGTAAGGATTCAGAAATATTTTACCAGGAAACCGAATACCACAGACAAGGACCAATTGTAGAATTAAGCGTTTCATATTCGCTTAATATGAATGGCAAATCAAGCAAAAGAGCAGATAGTACTTTTGGTAAGGAGCAGTTTTAATATTTAACTTTTCT
>JABMPI010000324.1 GCA_013203755.1 Bacteroidota bacterium | reverse complement strand
TTGTTTAACCGAAAGGGAATTTGCGATACAATTTATCTCGCAGGCACCACATTCCATACATCTGTCTTTGTTGATAATTTCAGCTTTTTTACCCGTCATTTTAAAAACATTGTGCGGGCAAACTTCCATGCACATTTTGCAACCGATACACTTTGATGAATCGTATTGCAACGTAGCAACATTTTTTAAATATTTCTGATTGTCCATGTTAAACGAATTTTGATAAAATAACCAGAGTTAATCCAATGATAATAAAGGCAATTTGTAGGGGAACAAAAAACCGCATCTCTTTTCTAACACCACTGAGAGATGTATAAGTACTTGCCCCGGTAAAATTCATGGTTAGAAAAGAAGATTCTGCCCCTGATATTAGGAGCCATCCCAAAACATCCAAAATTGAATTGTCCGAATAATTCAAAAACTCAATTAAACCGAACATGAGGAACCCGGCAACGAGCCCCTTTCCTCCGAAATGCTTAAACGGCAACCATGGTAATAATACAGGCGCAATAAAAGCTCCGGTTGTATAAGCAAGCAGAAGATAGATATTGGCATGTACGCCATTTTGCCACATTACAGAAAACGAATATCCATTTGCGTTAATGCCTGAAATAAGAAAAACTACGACAACTGCATATAATAAATACCGCAGTGAGTTTACAATTTCTACCGGTGACAAAATTAATCGGTCGACAAAATTGAATTGTACAGAACGCATGGTCTCGTTTTTCTTTAACCCAGCGGATAAATAATCCTTAATATCTTCAGCCCGAACCGGACCAAACTTTACAGAAAATCCGGTGGCTTGTTTTACTTTATATCCTGAAACGCCTGGAGCTCCCAATTGTGGAACAATTAGACGTTTATGAGAAACATACAATTGCAACTGCGAATCTTTTATTTGTCTGATTAATTCACCAGTGCCAAATGTTCCTTTTCCGGCTGCTCACCAAACGTTTATACCATAGGTTTCTAAAACCAGAATCCACGCATTTATACCCTTCAAACTCCTTCTTACAATATCAAAACTGAGTTTGTAGTTTGAGGTTACAATTACTTCAGCATCCTTTTCCGGATTACCCAATTTATATAAACCAGGTTTTACCTGATAACTATTTCTGCCAATTGACATTCTAACTCTCAGCGCTCCCAGGTAATCTTTTTGCGACCATTGAGAATCAATTTTTGGTTGAGTAATAATTGAAATGTTGCTAAAATTCATGATAGTTTCGTTTTAAAACTGTTGCAATATACAACAATTGTTTTACGAAACCAAATTGTTTATTTTAATCCTATAATTCCTCGTGGCTTACCACGGGATTTCATATATTCTCTTCTGAAATTCCGTAAAGACTAAGAAAAGAAATCAGGGGCTGTTTACTGGAATTTATTTGGGAATCAGTAAACGAAAAGGAACTATTCCTTTTCGTATTGTTCCTTTGAAGCTCAGATTTTCACCATCATCTTGCCAATATTACTTCCCTCAAATAAACCAATAAATGCATTCGGAATATTTTCAAAACCTTCAACAACAGTCTCTTTATTTTTAAGCTTGCCTTCTAAAAACCATTTTGTAAGTTGTACAATGGTTTTGGGGAATTGGGCAGAGTAGTCGTTTACAATAAATCCTTTCATTAAAGCGCTATTCACTAAAAGAGAGCCTTGCAAACGTGGCCCCATTGGAATACGTGTTTCGTTATAAAGCGAAATGGCACCGCAAATAATTATACGAGCAAATTTATTGATGTTCATAATTACGCCGTCAGAAATTTCGCCACCCACATTATCGAAATAGATATCGACGCCATTGGGGCAGACCTCGGCAATGGATTTATTCATGCGTTTGGTAGTTTTGTAATTGATGGCTTCATCAAAACCAAACTCCGATTTTAGGAGTTCTACTTTTTCGTCGCTGCCGGCAATTCCAACTACATGGCAACCCAGTAATTTACCAATTTGTCCAACCAATAATCCAACTGCTCCTGCCGCACCCGAAACTACAAGCGTTTCGCCTGCTTTTGGTTGCCTTATTTCTGTGAAACCCAAATAGGCAGTTAATCCGGGCATTCCCAGAATTCCCTGATAAACAGAAAGTGGTGTGACGTTAGAATTCACTTTATACAACCCTGCTCCGTCAGAAACCTGATATTCTGACCAACCCAACATTCCAGCCACAACATCTCCTTTTGCGAATTGACTGTTTTTCGATTCAATTACTTCCGCTACAATTCCCGATGTTATGGGTTCATTCAAATTAAATGGATCGACATAAGATTTTGAGTTGTTCATCCGCCCACGTAAATAAGGGTCAACCGAAACGTAAACTGTTTTTAGTAAAACTTCGCCATTTTCGGGTTGAGGTACCGTTTCTTCAACAAATTTAAATACTTCATTTGTAGGTTTTCCTACGGGGCGTTTTTCAAATATAATTGTTCTGTTTTTCATCGTGTTTATTTAGTTTTTGCAAGAAAACTACTCTATTTTACTGTCTTTGTCAAGAAGACTTCAAAGACAAGGCTTTCGAAGTTTTGAAAATCAAGGAGTT
>JABMPI010000323.1 GCA_013203755.1 Bacteroidota bacterium | reverse complement strand
TAAAAGTATTTTATTTTCACTACCGTGAAAACTATACAAGCCATAAGCGATAAGAGCACTTACCGCTATGGCTATAATTGTTTGTACAAAATTCAATTTCATAATATTATTTATTTTGTTGAAATGGAGGAGGAGCTAAAGCAACCAACTTTAAAACTTCAGGTATTTGTTCTGCCATTTTCCAATTTGGTAGGCTTGGCATCCAAATATATGTTTCTTTTACAACTTTCTTTTCGGCTATTAATCGGGCTAATTCCTGTTCGGAAAAAGGTCCTGCTTGTTTGCCTTCAATCATTGCATAAAAAAACTGTTGCTGTGGTTTTTCCATTTGGTTCATCGCACCTGGCACATGCATATTAGTCATTGATTCATTCATGGTTTTAACCATTTGTTGAGCAACAGCCATACCCATACCAAATTCGACTAATCTATTCATTGAAAAAAAATTACTTTCATCCATGATTTATCATTTTAAGTTAATATTAAATTAAGGTGCTGGTGGAGGTGGAGGCGGTGGAGGAACTGCAACAAATAATGATGATAATTCTTGAACATTCCCTGCCAATTCCCAATTAGCCATACCTTGCTTCCATACATAGGTGTCTTTAGTAATTTGACCACTTTGAACCATTTGTTGTAACTGTTGCCAGCCAAACGGGCCACTTTGTTGACCATTTACTGAAATATTGTATTGAACTTGCGGAGGTGGTGGTGGGGTTTGTTTTTGTTCATTCATCCCTTGCATCATATTTCCAACACCACCTGCTAAACCTGAACCCACAGCACCGCCCATTGCCATACTTGCCATCATAGAACCCGGATCCATCATTCCGCCTCCGCCTCCTGAACCTCCACTTCCTCCAGAGCCCATTTTACCCATACTTTCAGCAGCAGTTTTGGAAACTTCTGTTTGTTGATTTAGTTGATGAGCTGACATGTTTTGCATTTCAGTTTGAAGTTTCTGTGCTCTTTGTGCTTCTTCTCTTTGTACTCGCAAAGTTTCTTCCATATTAAGAGCATTAATACCTTGCATATCCTCCAAATTTTTGATATTTACATCAGCTTGTGCAACTGTAGTTTTTGTTGTTTGCTCTGCAGTAACTTTTCTTAATTCAGCATAACCATCACTTTCCTTATCAACCTCGATTGTAGCTAAATCAAAACCTTTCATGTTTACTCCAAAATCATTTTCAAGTCTTGGTTTTAGATAGGAAGCAATTATCTCGTTTATTTCTAATAATTTCCTTTCCATTTGTAAAACAGGCATCCCTTTGTCAGCAGGTATATTTGTGATTACCCCTTTTACATATTTAGTTACTGCATCTTTAATTTGTTTATTAAAATCTTCCAACTCGAAATTTATTAAACGGTTGAGTTTAATAAAAGCCTTGTAGTCTGTAAGGTTAAATGTAATTGTGCCTCTCGCTGCCATTGGAACAGCAAAATCTAAAAACCTTGGGTCAAAGACATCAAAGTAAGGAATGCCAAATTTAACTTGAACATTCCCCGATAGATTAATAAAATAGATTTCTGCTTGAAAAGGAGAAGCTCCTCCAAAAGCCAAGCCTACAATACTTGATAAAATAGGGAAGTTTGCAGTTTTTATTGTTTGGTCGTATGGTCCAATAATATAATCTTGCATTGAACCGTCTTTTTGTTGGTAAACAAAAACGGCTAACTCTCCATCTTTTACTCGCAAACTACTGCCATAGCGTATTGCATTTTCTCTTTTTGTTGAATTGGCTTCTCCCGAAGGTCGCCATTTCCAAACAAGATATTCTTGCTCGTCACAGCGGATTACATCCATTAATCCGCCTTCTGATTTTTTTCCAAATAGTCCCATATTTTTTAATTTTTATGATTTTTACTAAATTTATGTTTGTAAATGCATCTTGCAACGCAACAACTTTCTTTAATCATTTTTTCGGCAATTCCTTTCTCAAATGCGGAGCTGTACTTTACAAAATACCAACTCCTACAATATATAGAGAAAAATATTGCTGACATTTGAATTAGAAATACGATTACAGTAAATATTAACCAAAACCAATTTAACTCGTAATCAAAATGGATATTTTGTTGGATTTTCAGAGAAGAGAACAAAATCATTAGAATTTGGACACAAAAGAATAACCAATAGAACATATTGAAATAATCTTGTACAAAACTGCCCCATGTTTTGCCTTTAGGAGAGTAACTGTTTCCGAAAATTATTTGTTTATTCTTTTCAAAATATCTG
>JABMPI010000322.1 GCA_013203755.1 Bacteroidota bacterium | reverse complement strand
TTTCTTTCCTTTTTTCTTATGTCTTATCCTGCAAAAATTATTATTAATAAAATTGGGACAAGATTTGCAATTTCTTTAGGTTCTATAATCACTGGAATTGGATTGCTGATTTTTATTCCTGCTTCTATTATAAAAAGTTATCCAATATTTCTGACAGGATTATTTGTGGTGTTTAGCGGAGTAACCATTCTGCAAACTGTTTGTAATCCATACATTGGTATTTTAGGAAAAACAAAAAACCGGGAAGCACGAATTAATTTTGCCCAGGGAATTGGGGCCATTGGCGCAGCTCTGACAGCTCCACTGGGTGGGTGGTTTATCCTTGAACTTTTCAATGATAATATATTTGGTGGAATTAAAATTTTCTATCTGATTGTTTCCGGTGTTTTTATGCTTTTCGCAATTCTGATAAAAACAGCAAAAATGCCGGACAATCCTACCGAGATTAAAAACTTTAGAAATGAAGAATTAGATAAAAAAGGGGCGTTTAAATATCCTCATTTTGTTTTTGGGTTTATTATCATGTTTGTTTATATGGGAGCCGAAGCCATATTATATCAACTAATGACCCCTTATTTTAAAGAAATTGGTGGAATCGGTAATTCCGAAGCAGTTAAACTTTCGGCAATTCTATTTTACGGTTTAATGGCCGGAAGACTTTTGGGTGCCTGGGTTATGACAAAACTAAAACCCTCAAATATCTTGGGAATATTTGCGCTGATAGCCGCGTTATTAGTCATTACTTCAATGATTTTTGGAGGAACAATTGGTATTTATGCGATTACTTCCATTGGCTTTTTTATCTCAATAATGTTCGCCTCTATTTTTGCCCTGGCTACAACTAATCTTGGGAAATACACTAATCAGGCCTCTTCATTTCTTATCATGGGAATATCCGGAGGATTTTTCATACCTCTTTTATTTGGAATAATTGCCGACAATTTTAGTCTGCGTATCTCTTTAATTGTTGTGGTAATTCCATTATTACTTACGGCGCTGTATGGATTTACTTTTAAGCACTTGCTAAAGAAAACAGAAGAATAGTAGGAATAAAAGGTGAGTACCAAAACATTTGTACCGCTGCCGCTATTTCTGCAGAAAAAACAGAATAGAAAATAATACAGGATAAACAAATTAAAAACATTGTTACGATAAAAACTTTTTCATTCCATATTTTTTAATTGATATTTTAAATTTTTATAAATTATGCTACACGATCCGAGTCATATAACACCACCCGAAGTTGCAGAGGCAATAAAATTAGAACAATTTGAAATTGATATATTAAAAAGATTAGGACAAGAGTGGGCAGACATTGCGGCCTTGCCTGTTCACAACGAAAAAGCGAAACTTTGGCAAAAACTAAACGACCTTGAATCGGATCGCCCCACAGTTTGGATAAATGAAATTCCGTGGCACGAAATAAATTTCAACGATGAATTAACACTCCGCTGTAAAAACAATTGGGCCAGATCGCAGGAAGATTTAATGCGGAAAACCATTTACCAATGGAAACACATGCCGGGAGATATGATTATAAATCCCTGGCTCGACTGCCCACTTTCCATATACAGTACCGACTTTGGAATGATTGAAGATGTTGACCTCGCAGTTACAGATTCAACAAGTGATGTTGTTTCAAGGCATTTTAATATTCAGATTAGAGAGATGGATGATTTGGAAAAGATAAAAATGCCGATAATCACCCACAACCAAAAAGCCACTGAAATAAGATTTCAACTAATGAATGAAATCTTTAGCGATATTATTCCTGTAAAAAAACAGGGGCAAACCCACATTTGGTACACACCCTGGGATTATCTGATTCGTTGGTGGGGTGTGCAGGAAGCAATGATGGATTTAATATTGCGCCCTGAAATGGTGCATACTTTTTACGAAAAAATGGTACAAGCCTGGATGATAGAACTTGACCAGTTCGAAAATTTGAATCTACTATCGTTAGATTGCAACAACACACGAATTGGTTCAGGCGGATATGGTCATACAAAAGAAATGCCTGGCAAAGATTTTAATCCAGATTGGGTAAAACCTCATAACATGTGGGGTTGTTCCAACGCACAAATTTTCTCTGATGTTTCGCCGGAAATGCACTGGGAATTTGCCATTGAACACGATCTAAAATGGTTGAAGCGTTTTAATATGACCTATTACGGATGTTGCGAACCTTTGGCCGGGAAAAGCCATCTTCTAAAAAAAATACCAAACCTACGCAAAGTTTCGTGCAGTCCTTGGAACAACACAAAAAAAGCAATTGACGAATTGGGTGCCGATTATGTAATTAGTAGAAAACCCAGCCCGGCAATTTTTGCACATAGTACTTTCGACACCACTGTAGCAAGAAAAGAGATACGCGAATTTCTGGAACAAACCGAGAATAATTGCCATGTTGAAATGATAATGAAAGATATTTCGACGGTAAAATACGACCCGCAACGTTTATGGGAGTGGGAAAAAATATGTATGGAAGAAGTAAATAATTTTCAATCAAAATAATTATGAAAAAAATATCAATTCTAATCCTGGTTTTCTTTATCATCTTTACAAGTTGTAACAACAAAACAGCAGTCGATTACACCATAAAAATTGATGATACCATTCGTACAGAACAGATAAAAGAGATGAAATGGGGCATGTTTATTTGTTGGTCGTTTAGTACATTTTACGGAAGTGAATGGACACCAACACTCGACAAAGATGCAACCTATTTTAAAGCCACCGGTTGCGACACCGACCAGTGGTGCAAAACGGCCAAAGATGCAGGAATGGGTTACATCCTGTTTCTTTCTAAACACCACGACGGATTTTGTTTGTGGGACACAGAGACCACGGATAAAAAGGTTACCAACAGCGAACTGGAGATTGATGTAATTGCGAAACTTCGCAAATCATGTGATAAATATGGAATTAAGTTAGCTTTCTATTTCTCTGAAGGCGACTGGAACTGGCCTGGAGCAGTTGATGGAAAAGGATGGGGAGCTGGAAAAGGCATCAATGCGGAAATTAAAAAAGCACAGTTAAAAGAGCTTTGTACAAATTATGGCCCCATTGAGTTTTTCTGGATGGATCATGCAGTCGGAGACGGTGGTTTATCTCATGAAGAAACCGTTGATTTTATACATCAGTTTCAACCCAATTGTTTTGTGGGATTCAACCATGGTGAGGCAGCCGGCAGACTTTCATTAAGGGAGATGGGGAAACCAGGCCCAATTGGTGATGCAAGTGCAACAAAGTATAATAAAGAAGCAGAGGCTAATTATAAAGGATATCTGGCTGCCGAGTTTACATATCCTATATTGCCTCCTCATGAGGGCGGTGCAATGTGGTTCTACTCGCTACCAAAACACGATACACTTTGTCATCCGGCAGAAAAACTTTATGAAGATTATGTTGGAGCAGTAAAATTCGGCAATATTTTTTCCATTGATATTGGACCAAACTACGAAGGAAAAATTAGAGAGATTGATGTAAAAACATTAAAGCATGTTGGGCAATTGATTTCTGAAAAAGAGTAATTTTTTTTGAAATTTTTGTAGCAAAAACTTTCTCGATCGAATTAATAAAACCAAAATATAAATGAAAAATAAAATTGTTGCAATTACTATTTTAGTGACATTGTTTTTAAGCGGATGTGTAAACTCCCTTGAAAACAAAAAAACAATAAATGATAATATTAACTGGAGTGAGTTTCTCTCTCGCCATGATTTAGTGTGGGAACAACTGCCTGCCAAGTGGACAGAAGGAGCTTTTCTGGGCAATGGGTTACTTGGTTCTGTAATCTTTCAGAATGCCGATAATCAAATTTGCTGGGAGATGGGCCGCTCTGATGTTACCACCCATCGCCGCGACAATAGTCGCTTACCCATTGGTCGTTTACTGCTCGAAACAAAAGGGGAAATTATTAGTGGAGAAATGCGGCTCGACCTCTGGAATGCAGAAGTAACTGCAACTGTAAAAACCAATAAAGGAACAGTAAAGTTGAAATCGTACATACACAGCGACGACATTGTTCTTTTGATTGAAGCAGAATGTACCGGAGAAGAAAAGAATGCACGGTTTACTTGGCAGGCTGATGTAGCAGTGGATTATCGAAATGAAACAAGATTCGATGATCCACCAAATCCCCCGGCAAAAATCAAATCAGATAAAAATGGAGGCACTTGTATTCAAACCAGAGTAGCGGGAGGAGGATATGCAACAGCATGGCGCGAAGTTCAGAAATCGGATGAAGAGAGGATTATCTATCTTACGATTGCTGATTCTTATCCCGGAAACAGTGCGGCTGATGATGCTAAGTTTTCTCTTAACGAAGTTGCGTCTAAATCATTGCCTCAGTTAAATCAACAACATCGCAATTGGTGGCATAATTTTTATCCAAAAAGTTTTATTTCTATTCCCGATACTCAGGCTGAAAGTTTCTACTGGATTCAAATGTACAAATTAGCCTGCGCGACCCGAAGCGATCGCATGGTTATTGATCTGCTTGGCCCCTGGTATAAGAAAACCAATTGGCCACGGGTTTGGTGGAATTTGAATATTGAAATTGCATATTTCCCGGTTTACACCTCAAATCATCTTGAGTTAGGCGAGTCATTTACCAAGATGATGGATAAAAATCGCAAAAATTTCCAGCGAAATGCGAAAGAACTTTACGGCATCGATAATGGCGCAACTGTCCCTCATACTACTTGCTACGAAGGATTAAGAGGAGATGGCAGTTGTGCTCCTGACAAATATATAAATCCCGGAGATTTTACCTGGGCTTTGTATAACTATTGGCTTCATTACAGGTATTCAATGGATCAGTCGATAATTTCAGATCAGAAATTGCATGCATTTTTTCCGTTGCTTAAAGGTAGTGTAAATACATACATTAGCATATTAAGCGAGGGTGATGATAAACGTTGGCATCTGCCTGTTCTGATGTCTCCTGAATATGCTGAAGTTGCCGATAATAATTATAATTTGTCGCTTTTGCGTTGGGGGTGTCAAACTTTGCTGGATATATGCAAATCGAACAATATTAGCGATCCGCTTCTCCCTAAATGGCAAGAAATATTAGATAACCTTGTGGAATATCCAACAGATGAAACCGGATACATGATTGGCAAAGATACACCA
>JABMPI010000321.1 GCA_013203755.1 Bacteroidota bacterium | reverse complement strand
GAAAACGGTACATGTAAATACGACCGAAACGTTTTAACTCGTCTAAAAATTCTGATGCCAAATCTTGATGCAGGTTTTTTGGAAAATAGCGCAGGGCATTTTTTAAAGCCAGTTTCTTTTCTTTAATTGAAAGAATATCTTTTCGCCTTGGAGCATGGTTTACATTTGCATTGTAATGTTTTGCAGAAGGCAGATAATTTGGAATTCCTTCTAAAATAGCTTTCCTGAAAATCTCTACTGAATGACTCATTTTTTTGTTTTATCTCTTGTTAGATGAAATACGACGGCAAATTATTGCCTTTCCCCGAATTTTGTACTGATATTTGGCACATTTTATAAATATTTGTATTTATTTAAAAAAATAGAAAATTATGAGACGATTATTCATTGCATTAATAGCAGTTATTGGCGGGTTTTTATTTACAAGTTGTGGATACAACACAATGGTTGAAATGGACGAACAAGTTACTTCGTCGTGGGCACAAGTTGAAAATGTTTACCAGCGCCGTGCCGATTTAATTCCAAACCTGGTAAATACTGTAAAAGGGTATGCAGCTCACGAGCAGGAAACGTTAACCGGGGTAATAGAAGCACGTTCGAAAGCTACATCGGTAAACATCGACCCTTCAAAATTATCTCCGCAAGCTATTCAGCAGTTTAGTCAGGCGCAGCAAGGATTGTCGTCGGCTTTGGGTAAATTAATGGTGGTGGTAGAGAAATATCCCGATTTAAAAGCAAATCAAAGTTTTCTCGATTTGCAAAAACAGTTGGAAGGAACTGAAAACCGAATTGCAGTGGAGCGGCGCAGATTTAATGAGACAACAAAAAACTACAATGCATACATTCGTAAATTTCCGAAGGTGATTTATGCGGGTTGGTTTGGTTTCGAAAAGAAAAATTATTTTGAGGCGCAACAAGGAGCAGACAAAGCGCCGGAGGTACAGTTTTAATTCAGGCTTTTGTTATACGGTCGTCATTCCGAACTTGATTCGGAATCTATTTAAAAAGATCCTGAATCCGTCAGCTGACGGACAGGATGACGAAAGCATGGAAGATTTGAAAATATAGAATCAAAAACAATTTTGAAATGAGTGTTCAGAAATATTTTACAGAGGAGAATAAATTGCAAATAACCAATGCAATCCGGGTGGCGGAAACCAATACTTCGGGAGAAATTCGGGTGCATATAGAAAAGTATTGCAAAGGCGATGTATTAGACCAGGCTGCTTATGTTTTTGGAAAGTTGGAGATACACAAAACTGAACTCCGAAATGGAGTATTGTTTTACCTGGCTGTTGAAGACCACAAATTTGCGATTTTAGGCGATGCCGGAATCAACCAAAAAGTACCTGAAGATTTTTGGGAAAGTACAAAAGAAGTGGTTCTTGAAAAATTAAAAGAAGGATTGTATTCCGATGGATTGGCGGCAGGAATTATAAAAGCCGGAGAGCAGTTAAAAACACATTTTCCGTATCAGGCGGATGATGTAAATGAATTGTCGGATGAAATTTCATTTGGCGAAAAATAGAAAAACATGAAGAAAATAATAATAATAATATTTGTCGCGCTGTTCAGTTTTGTTGCAGTTGTAAATGCCGAAATTCCTGAGCAACCAAATCCACCTAAACTGGTTAACGATTTTGCCAATGTTTTGGGTAAAAATGAGGCCAGTCAGTTAGAAGGCGCACTTGTTCAGTTTGCAAGGGAAACATCTACTCAAATAGTGGTTGTAACTGTTGCCGATTTGGAAGATTATGCCCCCGGAGATTATGCAGTTCGCCTGGCAGAAAAATGGGGTGTGGGTCAAAAAGGAAAAGATAATGGACTTGTAATTCTTTTGAAACCAAAGACCCGCGATAGCAGGGGAGAAGTGTTTGTTGCTACCGGCTATGGTTTAGAAGGAGTTTTGCCCGATGCCACTGTAAATGGTACAATTATCGATAATGAAATGATTCCACATTTCAAACAAAACGATTATTTCGGAGGCCTGGTAAGCGGAATAAAAGTGATAATGGCATTAACAAGCGAAGAATACACAGCAGAGCAGTACCAGCAAAATGTACAGGCCAGCAGTGGTTCGTCAATACCTTTTTTTATAATAATATTCGTACTAATATTCTCTGTTTTTGGAAGAGGCAGAAAAGGCCGTTTCTACTCTCCGGGAAGAAGTTTACCATTCTGGCTTGCTATGGGAATGATGGGTGGTGGACGTTCGCACGGAGGTTCGTTTAATAACTTTTCGTCGGGTGGCGGAGGTTTTGGTGGCTTCGGTGGTGGCGGCTTTGGCGGCGG
>JABMPI010000320.1 GCA_013203755.1 Bacteroidota bacterium | reverse complement strand
TAACATTATTACATTGCAAAGGTGCATCCATCCAGTGTGTGAACTGTTACATAATTCGTGTTAAAAGTTGTATAATTCACACATTATGGATGTAAGAACATTTAGAAGTCTTGATTTTGAGTCTGTTATTTATGTTTCTTCTTTGAATGTCCGGGATTTGTGGAGTTGGTATGGTGTGGGTTGTTTGAATTCTTGTTCCATCCCTTATGTGTTTTTTGACCTGCGTGATGAGGCGCAATGGCGATACATGAGCTTGTGCCCAAGAAGAGGGCAATGCCAAATATCATAGAGATAAGTAGTTTAATTCTTTTCATTTCCAAGGGATTTTAGTTTAATTCGTTTATTTTTTATCTAATTTCTCTTTTTTCTCCTTCTTCTCTTTTTCGGCTTTTCTGGCTTGTCTTTTATAATAGCCTCTTAGTAACCAACTGTCTTTTACTGCATCCATATTTTCATCCAGGCCTTTGCTGCTCGCTTTTAGATTGATAATGGTCTGGTCAATATTGTTTGCTATGGTTGTATCTTGGATAAGCATTCCTATTAACCCCTTTCCTTTGTTAATATTAATCATTATCTCAACCAGCTGTTGTGAAATGATCTCAGCATTTAATGCGGTAACCTCCAGACTCGACATAATAGCATCCATTTCTGTAGGTTCTACAGAGCTGAGATATTGTCTTTCCTCTATCGATGGAGCTTTGGTGCTGCCTTGTGTAATAATTAATACACGATCGCCGATAATACCTTCCGACCCTATGGCTACCTCACTATCTGTTTTAATAAAGGGCTGGATCTTTTTTTCAACAATCATGTCAACCTTAACGGTTGAATCGTTAATGATTTTAATATTATCAACAGTTCCAACATTAATTCCTGAAAACCGGATGGTATTACCAACCTGTAATCCGCTTACATTATAGAAATTTGCATAAATGGTAAATACAGGGTTGAACAGGTTTTTCTGCTTTCCAATCATGAATATTGCTAATGCGAGCAGTAAAAATCCACCGGCTACAAACATACCTAGCCGGACTTTAAATTTTGTTGATTTCATATCAGTTTACTTTTAAAATGAAATTTTAGTTTTATGATGAGTTACTTAAAAAATGATTTAATTATTGGGTCGTTTGAATCTTCAAAGTCGGCTATTTTTCCCTCTTTATACACTTCTCCATCCTGCAACATCAGAATGCGGTCAGCAGTTGCTTTTGCACATTCAATGTCGGGGGTAATTATGATGGATGCGGTACTATATTTCTTTTGCACCTCGTTGATAAGGGCACTTATTTCATCGGATGTTACCGGGTCGAGACCGGTAGTGGGCTCATCATAGAGCATAATTAAAGGATCGACTACAATTGTTCGTGCCAGACTAATTCGTTTGCGCATACCTCCCGAAAGTTGCGAAGGCATTTTATTTAATGCATCTACAAGTCCCACATTTTCCAGTGCTTCATTAACTTTCTCTCCGATTTCCTTTTCAGTAAGTTGTTTTTTAATGCGTCGAAGTGGAAACTCCAGGTTTTGTTTCACCGTCATCGAATCGTATAAGGCTCCACCCTGGAAAAGAAAACCGATTTTCTTCCTTAACTCGTCCAGTTCCTGCTTGTTCAATGAATTCACATCGCGGCCAAGTACTTCAATGGTCCCTGCATCGGGAATTAAAAGCCTTACAATACATTGTATTAAAACTGACATACCCGATCCTGATTTGCCAAGGATTACCAGATTTTCGCCACTAAATAGCTGTAATGTAATATCTTTTAAAACTTCCTGATTGCCGAAACCTTTTTTCAGTCCGGTCATTTCAATCATCTTACTAACAGACTTTGATCTGTTAGAAATTGTTGAGGTTGGTTGATCTTGTTGATTTTTCATATCAGCATATCTGTTAATTGTACTGCGATCAAATCAACAATAATTACGAGCAAAGAAGACAACACAACCGCTGAATTGGCTGCTACGCCAACGCTTTCGGTACCTCGTCCGGCGGTGTATCCCTTGTAACATCCTACAAGACCAATAACACTTCCAAAGAAAAACGATTTGATGAGCGCCGGAAAGAAATCGATAAATTCTATTGATGCGAATGCCTGGGATAGGAATAAAACAAAGCTTACATCTCCTTTTATGTTTACACCAACCCAACTTCCAAACAAGCCCAGTGTGTCGGCAAATAATACCAGGATGGGCACCATCAATGTTGCGGCAAGTACACGTGTAACAACCAGGTATCTCATCGGATTGGTTGCCGACACTTCCATGGCATCTATCTGTTCCGAAACCTTCATCGAGCCCAATTCAGCGCCCATCCCTGAACCGATTTTACCGGCCAGTATCAATGCGGTGATTACAGGTCCTATTTCACGAATAATCGAAACTGCCACCATGCCCGGAAGCATCGTTACAGCACCAAAATCAGCCAAGGCGGGTCGTGATTGGATGGTTAGAACCACCCCCATGATGGCACCTGTAATGGCAATCAGTGGCAACGATTTGTTGCCAATTTCGTAGCACTGGCGCAAAAATTCCCTGAATTCGAAATCCCGTGAAAACGTTTCCTTAAAAACTTGCTTTACGAAGATTGACATATTTCCTATGTCCGAAAAAAACTCAGTAAGTAATTGGGTTTTTTCCATCGTTTTTTCGCTGATTTTAACGGATTTACCCGTAGCGAAGCTTTTTATTTTTTTTAGAGGAATTTGATTTTTCATGCCGTACTTCTAAAATGAACTTCTAAATTGAATTTATAATGGTTGGTTTTTGGTCGACTTTTTCTTCTTGATTTTAAGTTTAAAGAGTTCTATTCCCGGCATATTGTCGCCTAATATAAAGCCCCATGGTACTAATGATTCAAACTGATCAAATATTACTTTAATAATCGCGACAAGCGGAATCGACAGAAACATACCGGGAATGCCCCATAGCATCCCAAATGCAAAAATGGCAATGATGGAGATCAGCGCGTTGATTTTAACCTTTGAAGCAACTATATAAGGAACAATGTAATTGTTATCGATGATTTGGATAAAATAGTAAATAGCCAAAACATATAATGCGGTTAAAGGGTTGGCGGTGGTAACGAAGGCAATCATCATAGGCAATGCCACTGCTACAATGCCTCCAATGTACGGAATGAGGTTAAGCAATGCTCCAATGATCCCGAGAAGGATGGCGTAATCGATTCCAAGTATCAGCAGGCCTGCAGAATTAAGAACTGCAATGATGATGACTTCAAGAACAAGCCCGACAAGATAGCGTTGAACAACAGTTTTTATCTGGTTAATTACTTCGCCAACTGC
>JABMPI010000319.1 GCA_013203755.1 Bacteroidota bacterium | reverse complement strand
CTGCTGCAGCGGCATGATTAATTGCCTCAACAGTTTGTGGCATCACATTATCGTCGGCTGCCACTATAATAATAGCAATGTCGGTAACCTGAGCACCACGAGCACGCATAGCAGTAAACGCTTCGTGACCTGGAGTATCAAGAAAAGTAATATCTCTACCATCTTCCATCTTAACGTGATACGCACCAATGTGCTGCGTAATACCACCAGCCTCACCAGCAATTACATTTGTACTTCGGATATAATCGAGCAACGATGTTTTACCGTGGTCAACATGACCCATAACAGTAACAATTGGTGGACGAGCTTTCAAATCTTCCGGTTTATCCTCAACCTCTTCAATTGCTTCCTGAATTTCAACACTTACAAATTCAACTTTAAAGCCAAATTCTTCAGCAACAACAGAAAGTGTTTCAGCATCTAAACGTTGGTTGATTGAAACAAATAGACCAAGACTCATACAAGAGGAGATAACTTGCGTTACACTCACATCCATCATAGTGGCAAATTCTGCAACCGAAACAAATTCAGTAACTTTTAGAACTCCTTGTTCTTCAATTTTCTTCTCGATATCTGCCTGCACTTTATCACTGGCCGCAGCTCTTTTATCTCGTCTGTATTTCGATCCTTTTGATTTTCCTTTCGTAGTTAACCTTGCAAGAGTGTCTTTAATCTGCTTTTGCACATCTACTACATCCACCTCTTTTTTAAGAGGTCTTTTATTTTTGCTCCCTTGTTTGTTAACCGTAAATTTGGTTCTGGGCGCATCTCCTGGTTTTCTTTCAACAACAACTTTCCCAGTATCTTTTACAATTCTTTTTCTACGTTTTTTGCGTGAAGAACTTTGATCGCCACCTTCAGCTTTTTTATCTGCTGGTAAATCTATTTTACCCAAAACAACAGGTCCATCCAACTTACCTGCTTTTGCTTTTATAACATCAACTTTCCCACCTTTGCCTTTTTCATGTTTTCTTTCACCACCAGCCTTAGCAACCTTTAGCTTTTGTCGGTCTTTACGTTCTTTCTCCTTTTCCTCTTTCGATTTTTTAGCAGGGCGTGTTTTCTGGTTAATGTTTGTTAAATCAATTTTACCCACCACCTTTACTTCATCTACTCTTGGAATCTCAGAAGCCATCATATCTTCTTTTGGCCCTTCAGCATTCACCTTTTTAACAGGTTCTTCTTTAACCGGCTCTTTTTTTGCTTCCCGCTTAACCGGCTCTTTTTTAACTTCAGCTATTGGCTCTTTTTTTACCTCTGCCTTTTTTTCTTCCTTAACAGGTTTTACTGCTTTTACAGGCTGCTCTTTTTTTACCGGTTGCTCTTTTTTCTTTTTTGGTTTAGAGAATTGCTCCAAATCAATTTTACCAAGTACCTTTACTGTATCTTCCGGCACAATCGGTTTTATTACTTCTGCTGGCTTTTTTTCAACAACTTCCTGAGGCTTTTCTTCCACTTTAGCCTTTGGCTTTTCAGCCTCCACTATTTTAGCTTTTTCCTCTGGAGCAGGCTTTTCTTTTGCTTCCTCTTCTTCTACCTGTTCACCATCCGGGTTATCAATACTGATGACCTCTTTTTTTGGACGATGGCTTTTTAAGCTAATTTTTTCCGACTCCTTCTTAATAGAGATATCAACTTTATACTCTTTCTCAAGAAGTTGCACGGCTTCCGCAGAAACTTTAGTATTGGGATTTGAATCGGTTTCAAACCCTTTCTTATGCAACGATTCAACGATGGTATGTATTCCCACATTGAACTCTCTTGCAAGTTTACTAAGCCTGATTGTTTTGCCTGCTTCCATAAAAATTCTTTTTCTTTAACTATATCAATGTGCTAAAATCTCTCTTTACAATTGTAGCGAAATGCTGTTACTGTAATTTTATTTTAGCCAATTTATTCAAATTCCGATTTAAGTATACTCAACACATGGTCGATAGTTTCCTCTTCTAAATCGGTACGTTTAATCAGTTCTGCACGAGGAATATTCAACACATTTTTTGCGGTGTCGCACCCAATGTTTTTTAATGCGTCTAATACCCATCCTTCTATTTCGTCGCCAAACTCATCCATGTTTACGTCCTCATCGTCTTGTTCCATCTCACGGTAAACATCAATTTCATAACCAGTAAGCTGACTTGCCAAACGAATATTTAATCCGCCTTTTCCAATGGCCAACGAAACTTCTTCGGGTTTCAAATAAACTTCAGCTTTTTTATTTTCTTCAATAAGTTTAATTGAATTTATTTTTGCCGGATTTAAAGCTCGCTTTATAAACAACTGTGTATTGCTCGAAAAATTTATTACATCAATGTTTTCGTTTCCAAGCTCGCGAACAATTCCATGTATTCTGGAACCTTTCATACCAACACAAGCACCAACCGGGTCAATTCTTTCGTCGTACGATTCAACTGCAACTTTTGCCCGTTCGCCTGGAACACGCACAATTTTCTTAATGGTAATTAAACCGTCAAAAATTTCCGGAATTTCAAGCTCAAATAACCTTTCCAAAAATACTGGTGCAGTTCGAGACAAAATAATAAGTGGATTGTTATTTCGCAATTCTACTTTGTAAACAATTGCTCTAACATTATCTCCTTTACGGAAATAGTCGGATGGAATTTGTTCTGACTTTGGAAGAATTAACTCATTCCCTTCGTCATCTAAAATAAGAATTTCCTTTTTCCAAACCTGATATACTTCGCCCGTTACAATATCGCCAATTTTACCTTTGTATTTGCCGTAAATATGGTCTTTTTCCAGTTCCATAATTTTACTGGCAAGATTTTGTCTTAGATTTAAAATTGCACGACGACCAAAGTCAATTAATTTTACTTCATCGGTAACCTCTTCGCCAACTTCGTAGTCATCATCAATTTTTATAGCTTCCGACAAAGTTATTTGTGCATTTGGATCTTCCAATTTATCGTCTTCAACAATTTTCCGGTTTCTCCAAATTTCAAAATCACCCTTGTCAATATTGATAATAATATCAAAATTTTCATCCGTCTCATATTGCCTTATAAGTACACTACGAAAAGCTTCTTCAATAACGCTCATCATAGTAGCTCTATCAATATTCTTCAGCTCTTTAAACTCTGCAAATGAATCTATCAGATTAATATTCTCCATCGTCCAACACTTTATTTAAATGAAATAACCGCTTTCGCGCTTTTTATTTCATCGTATTTTAAACTATGTTTTTTTACTATTAATTGCTTTTTTTTGTGCCCTTCTATTTTTTCTCGCTTAGATGTCTCCAGAACAATTCCCTCTTCGCCAGCTTCCAACAAAACACCTTCTAATTTTATGTCTGATGTTGTTGTTACAACCTCAACATTTCGCCCGGTGTATTTTACGTATTGCTCCTTAATAACAAAGCTTTCATTCAATCCAGGAGAGGACACATGCAATTCAAAATCTTCTTCTTCTCTATCAAAGCTATGTTCAACATGTCTGCTAACTGCAATGCATTGGTCAATGGTCAATCCATCGTAACTGTCAATAAAAACGTTTATTACGTTTCTTTCGTTTACAGAAATACTAACCAGAAACATTCTGTCTTCCAGCCGTTCCTCCACCAAACTTATAACCGTTGCCTTGTCTATCATTAATTACATTCAACAAAATAGGAGACCAGAGGCCTCCTAAAAACTTGTTTTAGAAAAATCACCGCAAAAATAGTAATTTAATCTCATACCCACAAATATAAAACCGTTTATAAAGCTCTGATTCTAAAGAATAAATAACTGCATACAGCGACTAAAACTTCCTCTATTTTTAATTCAAAAAAAACATTAGCAATAAAACGATTACGGAGTGGCTTGTTTTCAATTTATCAAAGTTTATTACATTTGGCAATTCAGAACAAAATAAATTTGTGAGCCTACTTTATTTAAATAAGAAAAAAATTATAAACGACCCTGTTTTTGGGTTCATAAGTTTACAATTTGAATTGGTATTCGACCTCATAGAACACCCATATTTCCAAAGACTTAGGAGAATTAAACAATTGGGTCTCTCCCATTTGGTTTTCCCTGGAGCCAATCATTCCAGATTTGAACATGCCATTGGTGCATGCCAATTAATGCAGCAGGCAATTTCTGTTTTACGCATAAAAGGACACGAAATTACAGAAGAAGAAGCTGAAGCCGTAACAGTAGCAATTTTGTTGCACGACATTGGACATGCACCCTTTTCTCATGTTTTAGAAAACACAATGGTAGAAATTTCGCATGAGGAAATTTCGCTGCTTTTAATGAACGAGTTAAACCAACAATTTAATGGAAAACTCGATTTAGCGATTAGAATTTTTACAAATAATTACAAAAAACAATTCCTGCACCAATTGGTTTCAAGCCAATTAGACATGGATCGGCTCGACTATTTAAGCCGCGACAGTTTCTTTACAGGGGTAGTTGAAGGAACCGTTGGAATTGAACGTATTATTAAAATGCTAAATGTTTGGAACGACCAGCTTGTAGTTGACGTAAAAGGTATTTATTCAATTGAAAAATTTCTTATTTCCAGGAGATTAATGTATTGGCAGGTTTACTTACACAAAACTGTGGTTTCTGCCGAATTTCTTTTAATTAATGTTTTAAAAAGAGCAAAAGAACTTACAGCAAATAATAACAACGTTTTTGCTACTCCAACTCTTGCCGTTTTCTTAAAGAACAATTTCTCGTCAGATGATTTCAATGAGAATATAATAATAGATGAGAAAAGCGTATTAGAATGGTACACGTTGCTGGACGATAATGACATATTAATAGCTGTTAAAGAATGGCAATTTCACCCCGATCCGGTACTTTCGAAATTGGCAAAAAGCCTAACTAATAGAAAGCTTTTTAAAACAACGTTGCAAACAAAACCGATAACAAAAGCGTTAGAGGAAAGAATTATCGAAAGGATAATGAAAGATATCACCAACGACAAAACGCTGGCAAAATACTTCCTTATGACTGGCGAAATTACCAACAATGCTTATAATCAACACAATGAGACCATTCTTATATTAGAGAAAAATGGAAAGTTAAAAGATATTCGCCAGGCATCGGATATAAATTTATCGGCGCTAAGCAAAACGGTTCGCAAGTATTTCTTGTGCTACCCAAAAGAATTGGACTTTAATTAGTTTAAACTTATATTTGCAACGCCAAAAAAAACAAAGAATGAATTTTAAAGCTAAAGACATTGCCGCCTTTTTAAACGGAGAAGTTGATGGGAATGGCGATGTTGAAGTAACAAATGTTTCAAAAATTGAAGAGGGAAAACCAGGAACACTGGCTTTTCTTGCCAATATAAAATACGAAAGCTTCATTTATAGTACACTTGCTTCGGTTGTTTTGGTTAATAAAAGTTTTGTTCCAAAAAACAAAATAAATGCAACTCTAATAAAAGTTGAAGATGCTTATGAATCATTTGCATCTCTACTGGATTTATACGTGCAGTCAAAATCGTCGGCAAAAACAGGAATCGAACAGCCTAGTTTTATTGACACCAGCGCATCAACTGGCGAAGACATTTATGTGGGTGCATTCGCTTATGTTGGCAAAAACACAAAAATTGGTAATAATGTTAAAATATATCCACAGGTACATATCGGTGACAATGTAACTGTGGGAGACAATTGTATTATTTATGCAGGTGTTAAAATTTACGACGACTGTGTTATTGGCAGTAGTTGTATCTTACATGCCGGAGTGGTTATTGGCTCCGACGGATTTGGCTTTGCACCTCAAAAAGATGACATCTACAAAAAAATTCCGCAAATAGGGAATGTTGTTTTGGAGGATAATGTAGAAATTGGAGCAAATTCTACCGTTGATTGCGGAACTATGGGTTCTACCATAATAAGAAAGGGTGTAAAACTCGACAATTTGGTTCAGGTAGCCCACAACTGCGAAATTGGGGAAAATACTGTTATTGCTGCACTGGCAGGAATATCTGGCTCTTCAAAAATTGGTAAAAACTGCCAGATTGGTGGTCAGGTTGGATTTGCAGGACATCTCACTATTGGAGACGACGTTTTAATTGGAGCTCAATCGGGAGTTTCTAAATCGGTAAAAAGTAACGAAATGATATTTGGCAGTCCGGCTTTCAATTTAAAAGATTGTATGAAATCAATTTCCATTTATAAAAATCTTCCAGAGTTACGAGGTGAAGTAATTCAACTCCAAAAAGAAATTAAATTATTAAAAAAAGCAGAAAACTAATTCTGAAAAAATTAGATTTGGTATGGTTGTAAAACAAAAAACGCTTGCAAATTCATTTATTATTGAAGGAATAGGATTGCATACGGGTGTAAATGTTACTATGAATTTTCTACCCGCCCCCGAAAATTACGGTTTCAAATTTAAAAGAGTTGACCTGGAAAACAAGCCAATTATTGAGGCGGATGTTGATTTGGTAATTGACACTTCGAGAG
The DNA here is from genome assembly GCA_013203755.1 of Bacteroidota bacterium. Taxonomy (GTDB): domain Bacteria; phylum Bacteroidota; class Bacteroidia; order Bacteroidales; family Prolixibacteraceae; genus Draconibacterium. The sequence goes on along the minus strand of JABMPI010000319.1, from coordinate 4,153 downwards.
GTACTTTGCTTGAAAAAGATGGAGCTCGAATTGGTACTATTGAACATACATTAGCTGCGTTGATTGGCATGGACCTCGACAACGTTTTAATTGAGGTGAACAACGAAGAGGCACCAATAATAGACGGTAGTTCGAAATATTTTGTTGAAGCCATTGAAAAAGCAGGAATAATTGAACAAGAAGCTGAACGTGAATACTTCGAAATAAAAGAAAAAATTCAGATTAACGATGAAAAATCGGGCGCTGAAATAATTGCTCTTCCAGACGATGATTACCGTTTAAATGTAATGATATCGTTTAATTCAGAAGTGCTAAATAATCAATTTGCAACCTTAGATTCTATAAGTAAATTTAAGGATGAAATTGCCAATTGTCGCACCTTTGTTTTTTTACACGAGCTGGAATTCCTATTGAATAACAACCTGGTAAAAGGTGGCGATTTAGACAATGCCATTGTTATTATGGACAAAGTGGTTGGTCAGGACGAATTAGACAGATTGGCTGATTTATTTGGACACGACCGTGTTGAAGTAAAACCTCAGGGCATTTTAAATAATCTTGATTTGCATTACGATAACGAATGTGCACGGCATAAATTATTAGATGTTATTGGCGATTTAGCACTTTGCGGAAAACATATAAAAGGTAGAATAATAGCTACAAAACCTGGTCATGGGCCAAATACCATTTTTGCAAAGGCACTTAAAAAAGCCTATGCAAAATCGGTTGAAGGAGCTCCAGTAATCGACCCAAATGCAGTTCCGGTAATGGATGTGAACAGAATTAGAGAACTTTTACCGCACCGTTATCCGTTTTTAATGGTAGATAAAATAGTATCGATAACTGATACTGAAATTATTGGTGTAAAAAATGTTACCGCTAACGAGCCATTTTTCCCGGGGCATTTTCCTGAAGAGCCTGTCTTTCCTGGAGTTTTATTAGTTGAAGCAATGGCGCAAACAGGTGGTTTACTTGTGTTAAATAAACAAGTTGGAAAATTTTTAACCTATTTTATTCGCATCGACAATGTTAAATTCAGAAAAAAAGTTGTCCCCGGCGACACACTGATTTTCAAATTAACATTAACTTCGCCGATTCGCCGTGGAATAGCAAATGTAAAAGGTAAAACTTATGTTGGTGACAAAGTTGTTGCCGAAGGTGATTTCATGGCACAAATAGTAAAACAGTCAGAAAATAATTAAGAAGCAGATTATAATGAAGCAACCATTAGCGTACGTTCATCCCGATGCAAAAATTGCAGACAATGTCGTCATTGAACCATTTGTATCAATCGACCACGATGTTGTAATTGGAAAGGGGACAAGAATTGGTTCGAGTGTTACCATTTTACCGGGAACAAGAATCGGCAAAAACTGCAATATTTTTCCAGGAGCGGTAATTGGTGCCGTACCACAAGATTTAAAATTCAAAGGAGAATACTCCACCGTTGAAATTGGCGACAATAATATTATCCGCGAATTTGTAACCATTAACAGAGGTACTGCTGCTAAAAACAAAACAGTTGTTGGCAACCACAACCTTATAATGGCTTACGTTCATATTGCTCACGATTGTAAAGTTGGCAACTATACCATATTAGGTAATAACACTCAACTTGCTGGCGAAGTAGTTGTAGACGATTGGGCAATTTTATCTGGAATGTGTGGCGTTCATCAGTTTTGCCATATTGGCTCGCATGTAATGATTGGCGGTGGTTCTTTGGTTCGCAAAGACGTTCCTCCTTATATTAAAGCAAGTCGCGAACCTTTATCTTATGTAGGAATTAACTCTATTGGTTTACGTCGCAGAAAAGTAACCAACGAAAAAATTCGTGAGATTCAGGATATCTATAGATTTATCTATCAGAAAGGATTAAACATTGCACAAGCAGTTGAACTTATTGAAGCTGAAATGCCTGCAACCCAGGAGAGAGACGAAATTCTTCTTTTTGTAAAAGACTCAAAACGTGGAGTTATTCGCGGTTATTTACCGGATTAATTTTCATTCAGAATATTTAAGTTAAAAATGCCACTTTGATTTCTCAAAGTGGCATTTTTTATTTTTTGAATACTTCAACTAGTTTTTACTTCCCATGATTCCAACCCTGCGCCTCTAGAGGAATTGCAGAACCACCAGTTGTAACAAGATTTACACCTTCCGAAGCTTCAGTCATGTGGCCTATAATTGTAAAATCAGGATCAGCTTTTATTTTCTCGTAATCCTCCAAAGAAATGGTAAAAAGCAACTCGTAATCTTCGCCGCCATTTAATGCCGCCACCAACGGGTTAATATTCATCTCTTCGGCCATGGCTTTTGTTTGCTCATCCATCGGAATTTTCTCTTCGTGTAAATTACAGCCCACTTTTGAGTTTTTACAGAGGTGCATTATTTCAGACGAAAGACCATCCGAGACGTCAATCATTGAAGTAGGTTTTATACCTATTTTTTGAAAGGCTGCAACAATATCCTGTCGTGCTTCGGGTTTTAGCTGGCGTTCCAAAATATAATCGTAACCTTCCATTTGCGGCTGCATCTTTGGATTCACTTTAAATACTTCATTTTCGCGCTCTAACAATTGTAACCCCATGTAAGCACCACCCAAATCGCCAGTAACACAAAGTAAATCGTTTGGTTTTGCACCACTTCTTAAAACAGCTGCATCCTTTTCAACTTCACCCAAAACCGTTATGCTAATTGTTAATCCGGTTAACGAACTTGTAGTATCGCCACCAACCAGATCAACGCCATATTTTTCGCAAGCAAGGTGAATTCCTGCATATAAATCATCCACAGCTTCCACCGAAAACTTACCCGAAAGTGCCAAATTAACTGTTATTTGTTTAGGGATTGCATTCATTGCATAAACATCAGAAAGGTTTACAACAACCGCTTTATACCCCAAGTGTTTTAGTGGTGCATACATCAAATTAAAGTGAACTCCTTCCGTTAATAAATCGGAGGAAACAACCACTTGTTTATCCTGATAATCAAGGATTGCCGCGTCGTCGCCAACGCCTTTTACTGTGCTGCTATTCTTTATTTGAATATCTTTTGTAATTCGTTCTATCAAGCCAAATTCGCCCAATTCCGAAATGCTTGTTTGTTGAATTTCTTTGTTCATTGTTATTTTAAGACAAAAAGGTATGTATTAAATATCTGAAGCTCCAAAAATACCCATAGTTTTATATCTTTGCAATTTTTACACAGACCAAATTAAATAGCTTAATGTACGAGATTCAATAAAATTAATCTTAGGGCAATTTTAACTTTTGGTTTCCACAATTGTTATTTAGGTTGAAAACAGAAAAATGGAAGAGCAGGAAAAAATATTAAACGACATAACGCAAAGCGAATATAAATACGGTTTTGTTACCGATATAGAAACCGATATTATTGATAAGGGGCTGAATGAAGGGGTAATTCGAATTATTTCTGAAAAGAAAAACGAACCTGAATTTATGTTGAATTTCAGGTTAGAAGCTTTCAAGAAATGGCAAAAAATGAAAATGCCTGATTGGGCATATTTAAAAATTCCGCCTATCGATTTGCAGGAAATTAGCTACTATGCTGCACCTACCCAAAAACCAAAATACGACAGTTTAGACGAAGTTGACCCTGAATTATTGGAGACTTTCAAAAAACTTGGTATTCCGGTAGAAGAGCAAAAACATCTGGCTGGAGTTGCTGTGGATATTGTAATGGATAGTGTTTCGGTAAAAACTACTTTTAAAGAAACGTTAGCCGAAAAGGGAATTATTTTCTGTTCGTTTAGCGATGCAGTTCAGGAACATCCCGAATTAATAAAAAAATATTTGGGACAGGCCGTTCCGGTTTCCGACAACTATTTTGCAGCATTAAATTCTGCAGTTTTTAGCGACGGCTCGTTTTGTTACATTCCAAAAGGTGTTCGTTGCCCCATGGAATTGTCGACTTATTTTAGAATTAACGCAGCCAATACCGGGCAGTTTGAGCGCACATTAATTATTGCCGACGACGACAGTTACGTAAGTTACCTAGAAGGTTGTACTGCACCCATGCGCGACGAAAATCAGTTGCACGCTGCAGTAGTTGAAATTATAACACAAGACCGCGCCGAAGTAAAATATTCAACCGTTCAAAACTGGTATCCCGGAAACAAAGAAGGAGTTGGCGG
>JABMPI010000318.1 GCA_013203755.1 Bacteroidota bacterium | reverse complement strand
TGGTTTTAATTCAATATCTTTCGATTTCAAAGTAGAAGTACTCAATCCTTTACACAGGCATTCTGGCTCAATAATTTTATCATACGCCTTTTGATACTCCTCTTTGGGCAAGTTTAAATCTACCAGCTCTTTCAACTTAATTGTTTGGTACTGTCGGGATGATGTACAAATTGGCTTCTCTGTAAATTCTGTATTGTACCTTAAAAATCCTTTTGTACAAGGTGTTCCTGCTTTACCATTTCTTGCCATCTCCAGTCGTTGCACACTCATTGATGCACCTTTAATACTATTAAATGGAACTCCCAAAGGAGACAAACCACTATAATAATAATCAGCCTCTTTCCCTTTGGCTAAAAGATTCATTGTTTCTGTATCGATACTAATAACCTCAGGAACCAGCATAAATGGAGTTGCCCAGCCAACACTATCCATTTCATAATAATCCAATAAAAAATTGTGCTCCTCAACTGTTCCTACCCCACCCTGCGCTGTAACTTTTATTTCCGGCGTTTCTGTAGGTTGAACATGTTCTTTCTTTTCAAGAGCTGATTTATAAATATCGATACATGTATCAAACAATCTGTTTTTGTTTATTTTAAATTCTTCCAAAATAGGCCCAAATAAAACCCCATTAGTAGGGAATGCATGACCTCCGCAATTTACGCCTGATTCGATGCGGTATTCCGAAACCCAAAGACCTTTTGCGGCTAACATTTTTCCTTGTATAAACGCCGATCTAAAATCGCTCACTTTTAAAATAATTTTCTTCTTTAACCAGCCATTTACATCTGGGAAAAAATCTTTGAAATTTTCAATGTAGCTGTACAAACGAGGACTCATTCCTGCTGAAAGCACAAGCGATGAATTTAGGTTGCTATTGGCAAAACCCCGTAAAGCCGCATGTGCATCGTTATGTTCTATTGGTAACTCTACTCCATTTTTTGTATTAACCTGGTCTAACTTGGTCATTACATTTACATCAATAGAACCAACATGTAACTTTTCGTTAATCCACTTTGTAAGTTCTTCGGCCACTTGATGGCTTTTATCTGCCAAATTAAATTTCAACTTTAAAGAAGAAGCATTGGGTAGCATATTTATATATTTATCCAACTCGCCCCCCGCATTTAAAGCTGTGCTTTTTAATTCCGAAACTTTTCGCTTTACAATTTCATCCACAAGATTTAAGTACGAAGAAATTCGTTTGGCCCTAAAATCATCTACTTTTTTAGAAATGGTATTAAAAGGTATGTCGAATTTTTTACTATAAAACTCACGCATACGTTCAATTGTATTATCGTCAACCAACGATATAACTGACGATATACCGTATGGTGCAACATTTATTGGTGTATCTATTGAATATCCCACTCCGAGTACCGGAATATGAAAAGAATGTCCTTCAAATAATTTCATATATATTATTACTAATTAAAAGTTTGCAAAGTTAAATTTTATCTATTGATAACAAAAACAATCAAAAAAAAATATTCGGGTTCCTATCAAAACAAAGAAAGAAAGTTATTTGGTCTTTTTTTGCAACTTAATGTGCAACACATAAAATCAACTGTTTTTACTATCTTCATTCCATTTAACCAGAATAATTATGAACTACAATCGTCGAAATTTTATAAAAACCACTGCCACCGGAAGTGCAGCCGTTGCTATATCTCCGCATTTTGGATTATCCACTGAAAAAGCGCCAAACGTTGAAGTACTAAATCCTCGAAACCGTGTACCGTTAAGTCTAATTATTGATGATTCAACCTGTTTGGTAAACATGGCACATCTCGGAATTCCACAATTCGCCGAAGTTTTCCCGGAAAACTATAAACAAGACTGGCGTAAACTGCCCCGCGAAATCCCGGATAGTTTTGTGAGAGAGTTTGGTGAATGGAGCATTGAAAATGGTGTTAAAGGGAAATATAGCATTGTCCCCTACCCGGCTTGCACAGGTTGGGTGAACCGGTTTATTCCGGGCTGGACTCAACGCGAACTGAAAAACAGTCTTGATCTGGTTCGTGAAGTTATTGTACCCAATTGGGATATTCATCCGGAAATGATTAGCCACACACGGGTTATTGATATTAAAACAGGGAAACCGTTTGCTCAGGCTACACCCGATTTTATGGAAAACTGGGAATGGAGCCAAAACAAAAGTGCCGACGAACTGGCGGCTTACCAAGCGTTTGCCCTGAATATTTTAAAAGAAGTAGGATTACCGTGCGAAGGATTAACAACACCCGGCGGTTACGGTGGCCGAAACCAGGACAACCTGGCTTTAGGAACTTTGCAAGCTGTGCGCGATGTGTACGCAGCTGAAATTCCCCATTATTTCCGTGATTTATTTACCGAAAAAGGAGTAAGTGTAGCACCACAAGTACGATTTCCCTCCGATTTGGATAGCAGTGATCCAAAATGCGTAGTTTCAATTATTGGTTGCACCGGCGACTGGTTTGGAGGCTGGGATGGATTAGTTCCAGGTGATGCAAATAAGTTTATTACTGAAGATTTACAAACCGGACGGATGGTTGATGTTATCGACAGCGGCGAACCCGCAATTATGGTGTGCCACTGGCCGGGTATTTATTACAACGGCGAAAAAGTAGGTTTTAATATTCTGAAAGAAGTAACTAGCCGGTTAAACCAAAAATATGACCATTTAATCTGGATGAAATTAGCTGAGATTTCTCGTTATTGGGCGGCAAAAGAACTCACTTCAATAACTTTTGATAAAAACACAGTTAAACTAAAAGCCCCGTTTGCAGCACCCGACTTTACGCTAAAACTAAATTATAACGCAAAAAATCCGGCTATTAAAAACAGTACTCCACTGCAAAGAGTAAGTAGTTTAAAAGATTTGAAAACAAACACTTTTTTTGTTGATAAAAATAGTACTCTGGTTTGTTTTGATTTGCAAAAAGGGGAAACAGAAATAACGATTTAATGCTCTATTGGGAATGTTCTATGTATCACTTACTGCTGTATTTGTTTAAATAATCAGATCCCCCACATTGTTGGGATGCGTGATTAGCTGGCATAAGTAAGCAGAAAAGGAACTCAATATGCAATTGAAAGAATTACAGACACTGCCTCAATGTGGCATTCATTAAAAGGCGAAGTTCAACAAAGCAGGCTAAAATCGGAAATTAACGAAATCCTTGTCTGCCTGTACAAAGCACATTGTTGTTCCAAAACAGGAAACAGGCAGGGCTGATGAAAAGTAAGATGGTTTTGATAATTATAGATTTAAACAACACACTAATTTTAACATAAAAAAAAGAGAGATAAATAAAAAATTTGATTTTTACTTAATTTTTTGTTAAATTTCAATATTCTAATTCTACTGTAATGTTCTAAAACAAAGTAAAAAAGGTGATATAATGAAAATAATAAAGCCCCTTATTTATTCAGTAATTAAATTAAAACTAGTATTCATAATACTCATTTTTCCCCAGCTAAACCTGTTGGCACAGAAGAAACTCTCAATTGATTCATTAACTAAATTATCATTTGAAGATCTAATGAACATCCCAATAACTACAGCCAGTGCTTTTGAAGAGGACAGAAAGAAAATATTAAAAGCAGGCTGCGATGATTTTATCAGCAAACCTTTCCATGAATCCAAAAATTTAAAATGATGAAGTGGACATTCTTCAATCGTGTAAACATGTACTTAACAATACTAAAAGGAGATGATATATTATTTGGTCAAAAATTGCGATTTATATTAAAATTATTATTACAATAATATACTTTCAAAGAATGAAACGTAAAAGTATTTTTTTATATTATCTGTCAATTGCCTTTTTTCTAATTTCTGAACTTTGTAATGCCGATAATGACATTCGGTTCTCCCATTTATCTGTTGAGGATGGTCTCTCAAAT
>JABMPI010000317.1 GCA_013203755.1 Bacteroidota bacterium | reverse complement strand
GGGGATTGCTTTGCGCCCCTATATTTTTGTTGTGCGCCCCTGGGGATTGTACTGCGCCCCATGGGGGAAAGCCTGCGCCCCTTGGGGATTGCTCCTCGAAGACAGGGGATTGTTTTGCGCCCCTTGGGGGAAATTCAGTACATCGATTTCTGAATACGCCCAAAGCCCCTTAAATAAAGGGATACAGTGATATTTAATTCTGAATAGATTTCCGAAACTCTACAGCTTTGGCAAAAAAGGTTGGATCTTCGCCAAATTCCATTACCCGCCCAACTTTGTTGCCACAGGTTCCACAGTCGCCATCTACAACCACATCGTTTAACGAGTTTAATTTTATTGAATAATCTACTACTCCATCTTTACAAACATCGTTACACTGCATGCAATAAACACCTTCGTTTAACAGCATCTCAAATGCCTCTTTCTCCTGCTCGTTTAGTAGAACATTAAGTTGGAAGGTGTTGAGATTTATCTCTTTTAGCTTTTTCATTGGTTTTACTTCTAATAGCAAAGGTAAGGAATTGGGTGTTACTGGGAAAGAGGGATGAGTTACAAACTCAAAAACAGCTAACCCCTCGGCGCAGACGAGGGGCAGGTGGAATTGCTCCTCAGCGACAGCGAATAATGCTCCGGCGCTATGGAATTATCCTTCTGCCCTATGGAAGATGGACTATTTCAGAGGTAGCAAAACTTATGAAAAGCCCGAGGGAAGCAACATCCAAGAGGGTGTGTCCTTTCAAAAGCCTATTTTAACCAGGTTAAATAATGTCGCCAAACCCGCAACCAAACCCGAACAATCGAATCAATTGCATCCATTAAAAGTTCATTGCTATAAACTTCAAAAGACGGATTTACATTTAAGGCCAGAAAATCGCCCCATTCCAGCGTATTGTCTTTATCGGCCGGAACCATTTTATACGATGTAAGGTACGAATGCTGACAAATAGCACTCATAAAATCCCAGGTATTATTATTCCCGCTTCCCCATCCGGCAGTAAATTTTCGGGTTTTTGTTTCTGCTTCAATCAAGTCAATAACATTGTCGTTAACATTGGTCCGCAAAGGATAGCCATCTTTGCTATAAAAAAACCGTTCATTATCAAAATCAATTTCATAACAAGCACGAATCCTATCGTCCCATTCTTTTTCAATTTTGGCATGCAAATTTTTACCCTCAGAGAAAGGCCTTGCATCGCAATGAAAGGGCATGTGTGCATCGGCAACGTAATGGCTAAGCATAAAAAACAGGGTAGCCACATGATTGTCGGTTGGTACAATCGGAGAACCTTTTTGTTCGCTTTCTTGCATTTTCAGGTTATCGATAATACTATGCGCCAATGCCTCACACCGGTCGGGAAGGTTTCCCTTTTCAATTTTAAAGGCATGTTTAATCTTGTTCAGGTTTTTCCATCGTTGTGCATAGTGGTACGTTGCAGGAAGTTTTCGAAACCGGCTATCACCTCCGTTTTCGGGAGCGAATTTAAGCACATGGCTCGAGGCCATATCTTTTATAACTGAATCGGGGTACCAGGCTCCTTGTACCACATCGTCTCTGTAATTTTTAAACCAGCTTACCAGCGATTGGCAACTCTTGCTGTAATTAACCGGAACGTTAGCTTTCTCTAATCGTTTAATAGCCATTAAGGCTAACCATGCGTGTGTGTATTGTTTCATAATAATTGGTTTTTATTGTAAGTTACAAAAAGCTGAACAAAATTGTCTGCAATTTATCTAACATCAGTTGCAAATTCAGCTAAAGTGTTTCTAATTATATGTATAAACAGCATCCCCCTCGTTGCAAACGTGGGGCAGGTGGAGGATTGTTAGAATACGCCCCTGCTGGTGCGCGATTGTATCGCGTTCCTTAACCTACTTGCTTTTATAAAACCACACGATGCAATCGTGCGGCAGCAAGGTGGAGGCTGATAAAGTTTGAATTGGACAGGAAATAGTATAAGAAGGAGTTCTGACAAACTCCACACCGATTGTGAATTGGTGCGAGCGGGGATTTAGCCAACAGCCATTTTAGCTGAATCTTTCCATAAATAGGGCGGCATTGGTTCTTTCAATTTCCATTTAATATTCATAGGTTTTGAGCCTGAATATTCTGTCATAAATCCATCACCGATAAAAACATATCCCATTGTATTTCCAAACTCATTTCTCTTTCTCTCTCGCACAAATAATAAAATCCTTTTCCCTTGCTCAACATGGTTTATATAAGAAAGCCCTCTCCCTATTTCAGGTCTTGCAGCATTGTGGGTCTGCCAATGAAATAAGGTATCGCTAATTGCGTAATCTTCATATAAGGTTGATGGGGAAAAATCCTTTTCGGATTTAACTAAATCCACAAATAGAATTTCTGTATTTACAGCCTTATTCTCCGCATTTCCCTCACGGTTTGAAGATTTTTGTTCAAAAGTACTTATTCTAAATGCTGCAAGAATTTGCTCACGTGTATATCTGCTATGAACCTTTAAAGGCTGTGCATAAGGAAATTCAATTTCTAATTCTAAAAAATCTATTCTATCAATTAAAATCTCAAGAACTTCAATTATTTCTTCAGTCAATATTTTATTTTTTCCAATTGCACAAATACTTTCTTCTAAGGATTTAAAACCGCCAGCCGTTTGCCACACATCATAATGTAGCATTAAACACATTGACCTTTCTTCGTCACTTAAATCGTCGAATGTGATATGAAAATCTTTTTTAGCTAATAATAAAATAAATTGAAAATATGAGTTTGAATTGCATGAAAGCCATTTTTTACTTATTGCTCTATAAATCTCATTTTCATTTATCGAAGGATAGTTCTCAATTTGGTCTGCCAAAACGCATAATCTTTTCCAATTCCCTTTTTTATAGATTAACTGCAAAGGAATATGAAAGAGTTTTGTGAAATTTTTAAGTGTTAACGGCAAAGTAGTCTGGTGTCTGTAATTGCGAATTTTGTTAAGCAGTTGATTTCTATTAAGCATGGTGGCACTCTTGATATTTTGAAGAATAAAATCTTTTGCTTTTTTCTCTAAAACAATGGAACAACCCAATGGTAAATGAGGGAAATCATCACCAACTTCCTTTTGAATAGAAGTATTTGTTTTCCCTACCAATGCTCTAAACTTTCCCTCATAATCATATTCTGGGCGCGAATTACCCACAAAATCCAGTACAGTTAAACACTCTTTATCATCAGCCAAACGCAAACCTCTTCCCAATTGCTGGAGAAATACAGTTAAACTTTCTGTGGGGCGAAGAAACAAAACGGTATCAATTTCAGGGATATCAATTCCCTCGTTAAAAATATCAACCACAAACAGGTAGTTAATTTCTTTGTTAAATAATTTACGCCTTATTTCTGCCCTCGATTTACTATTTGAGCTCACCAAGTAATCCACTTTTAATCCAGCAAGTAAAAATTTCTGAGCCATAAATTGAGCATGGTCTTGCGTAACGCAAAAACACAATGCTCTTACTTCATTAATATCATTGAGATATTTATTTAGGTTCAAAAGTATTTCACCAACTCTCTTATCATTTTGAGTATATATTTTTGTAAGCTCACTTGGTAAATATCTTCCATTTTGCCAAGTTACATTCGATAAATCGATACTGTCGGTAATTCCGAAATATTGAAATGGACAAAGCAATTTTCTATTTAATGCTTCTGGTAATCTAATTTCAGCAGCAATTGTATCTGAGAAATCTTTTAGAATATCCTCGTTATCCATTCTTTCCGGCGTTGCTGTTAAACCCAAAAGAATTTCTGGTACAAACCGATTTAAAATTGGACGATAACTTGAAGCTGCAATATGATGCACCTCATCTACGATAATAAAATCATAAAATGTAGTGGAAAGTTGAAGTGAATTAATTCTATTGTTTAACGTTTGAACAGAAGCAAAAACAGAATCATATTTTTCAGGTTCTATTCCATCCACCCACAATTCACCAAAATTGTTATCCTTCAAAACGCCTTGGAAAGTTGCTTGTGCTTGTTGAAGTATCTCTTTCCGGTGGGCAACAAACAAAAGTTTTGCACTTTGATTTTTCTTTTTAAAATTTTTGAAATCGAATGCAGATACAACCGTTTTGCCCGTTCCAGTAGCTGCAACAATTAAATTTCTGAATCGGTTGTGAACTATCCTTTCGGTTTCTAATTTTTCTAAAATTTCCTCTTGAAATGGGAATGGTTTAATGTCAAAGTAGGTGGCAAAATTATTTCGCTCTGAAGTTCTCTCTTTTTTTAGAGCCACCCTTAACTTTTCCGTGTGACGAGTCCTGTCAAACGATTCGAATTCTTTGTCTTGCCAATAGGTATCAAATGTTTTTTGGAACTTATCGATGATGTGACCAACTTCTTTGGTGGTGACTTTCATGTTCCATTCCAACCCATTTGTTAATGCTGAACGCGAAAGGTTGGATGAACCAATGTAGCCAGTGTGAAATCCAGTGTTTCTATAAAACAGATACGCCTTTGCATGTAGGCGCTCATTATCCGTATTGTATGAAACCTTGATTTCGGTATTCCTTAATCCCGACAAATACTCCACTGCTTTTAAGTCGGTGGCTCCCATATACGAAGTAGTAATTACTTTTAACTCCCCTCCTCTTTCGGTAAATTCGAACAACTCTTTCTCAAATATTCTTATGCCTGTCCATTTAATAAACGAAACCAAAAAATTAACTTTATCAGAAGAAAGAATTTCTTTTTTTATTTCGCTTTCAAGAGAAACTCCTGCATTGTTACCAGTAAACAGTTCGCTTTGTGACAGTCTCGTGTAAGGTGTTATTTCTTTGAGGTGTTTCTCAAAATCAGAAAACCGGGCATCAATTTTAGAAAAAATTGCAGAAAGAATTTTTGCTTCCGTAGAAATCAAATCCTCCTCAAAATCTGCATCATTCAACTCTGTCCTTAGAAGAAAAATGATTTTATTGGAAATCTCAATTTGTTTTTCGATGCTATCCTCGCCCGAAATTAGATTCAAAGCAAATCTGATTTTCTCAATTAAATATTGCGACAAAACTCTGGATGCTTCGCTCTTGTCAATCGCACTTTCCTTTATGTAAAAGGCATTTTTATCCAAATCATTTAATTTGGAAGCGATTAATTTGGTTATAAGTTCTTCGTAGAGTCCAAGTTTTACCATTGAGTGCTTTATATTTTTCTGTGGGAAGCTAGGTGGAATTACACTTCTTACAGTTTTTACTTAAACTTAGAATCTGTAAAAAATATTCTTTAGCTACTAAAGAATTCGATTATAGGCTTAAAAAGTTATTTTTTCATACTTTTTGTAGCAACTGTAGCAAACAGGTTTTAACATATTAGATGTGCCAAATTCCCCACAACTATGACATACATTTTCTTCATATTCTGGATTTTCAAATTGAGACCAGATTGTAAAACAATCCCAACAATATGGTTTTTCAATATCATATGGAATTCTAGTCTCACAACGAATACAATATCCTCTTTTCGGCTTTTTATCAGTTTGTTTATTATTGGTTGAAGCCTGCGATTTATTTTCTTTTTTTAATTGTCTAATAGTTTTAGTTAATTGGATTATCTCTGAAGATTGAATTATAGAGGTGGCCTCATTAGTTGCATTATCATATAAACTTGAGTCATTTTGCTTAGTAATATGAACGCCCATCTCGCGATTATTTTTCTCAGAAAACTCGTACATATTCATAGAGGTAATAACCATATCTGTTTCGTTGAAGTAGCATTTAGCATGAAGATTCTCAAAATAATACAATTCAACATTCTCAAGTTCAGCTAAGGAATTCTTTTCATTTGGTTTTAATTCATCTTTTCCATAAATAATCCTAATATTTACTTTTCTATTTGACGCATCTTTTAAACGCTCGTAAAAAGTCTTTGAAAGTTGCAAATAAGGTGAGACTAATGTTAGTGTCTTTTTTGCTTCTATTATAATTGTCTCAATTCTATAAGATGTTCCATTTGTTGTTAAAAAATCTGCCATTTTGTTAATTCAAAATCTATTTGTTTATAATTATTTCGTTAACGGTTACTCCTAATCAATTTACAACGGGAATCTGCGCCTCGCACATCAATGAACCCGCTATAAAATTTACACATTATTGTATTGCGTTATTAATTTTTTGTTCTCTTGGACACTATACACTTGTATTAATCTTTCCCAGTCAATTTCAATATTATTTGAAATTCTATCAAATATACTTTTCACTCTTTGGATTCGATATGTTGACGAAATATTAGAAAGCCTTTCTATAAGAAAAAAAGCTTCCTCATTTGTGTAGTTCTTATCCAATTTCTCAGAGAAAAAATATTTTGTTGCTGAAATAATTCCATTTCTCCCTTTTTCAAATCTTACAGAAGTTATATAAAAACCTAATATTTCTGTTTTAGAGAATTGATTTTCAATCCAGAATGAGAGTAGTATTTCAACAAATTTCCTAAATATCGGATTTTGATTCGATGGAATAAATAAAGTTCTGCATAATTGCATTGTAATTGTAGACCCTCCGCTTTTTAAAACTCCATGTCTTTTTCTATACATTTCGAACAAACTTAAAAATGAGCGGACAAAAGATTTTAAGTCAATTCCATGATGTCTATAAAATCTTGAATCTTCAATATTAATTAAGATTTCTTCAATTTTAGTGGTATTATACTTTAACCTATTTTTTTCACTTGTAGAAAGTTTAGTTCTATACAGAACATATTCAAAGTCCTTGATAAGTTTAATACCGAAAAATTTAGAGATGAGTTTGATAATAGATAAGAAAAATGTTTCATGAGTTTCATTTAATTGAATTCTGTATATAAAAGCGTATCCTAACGTAAATAGAATACTTGACACATACCAGTACGATTGAAAGAATTCTGATTTTATTGAACCTGCTGATAAATACCAAAATACATTTAAGGTCAATACTATTATCCAAAAGGGACTGCTTCCAAATCTTAACCAGCCAGGAAATAATCTTACTACAAAAGGATTTGTCGCTCCCTCAACTCTCCAATTTGGATATTGATCAATATGGCTATCACTTCCATAATAAACATCTACCATGCCCTCATTAATATTTCCATTATCTATTTTTGGAGCTCCAACAATTATATCAGCTAATCCATCATTATTTACGTCCCCTGCTG
>JABMPI010000316.1 GCA_013203755.1 Bacteroidota bacterium | reverse complement strand
GGGAGATAAAATAACCATCGACTCGGCAACTTTAATGAATAAGGGTTTTGAAATGATTGAGGCACACTGGCTATTTGGATTGCCATCTTCAAAAATTGATGTAATTGTACATCCTGAATCTATTATTCATTCTATTGTTCAGTTTGAAGACGGATCTATGAAAGCACAAATGGGGTTGCCAGATATGAAATTACCCATTCAATATGCAATTGGATTTCCTTACCGCATTAAAAATGATTATTCTCGATTCAACTTTTTAGACTATCCAACGCTTAATTTTGAGCCGCCAAATACAAAAATTTTTCGTAACCTTGCACTCTCTTTTGAGGCACTCGATTTGGGAGGTAATGTTCCATGTGTGTTAAACGCTGCAAATGAGGTGGTTGTGGAGGCATTTTTGAATAAAAGGATTAGGTTTTTGCAAATGTCGGAGGTGATAGAAACTGTGATGCAAAAGGTGACATTTATTAAAAAACCTGGGTTGGACGATTTAATTCAAACCAATGTCGAAGCAAGAAGAATAACAGAACTGTTAATAGAAGATTAGAAGAAATTTGAATGGAAACGATATTAATTAAAACGGCACAATTGCTTTTGAGCCTTTCAATACTTGTTGTGCTACACGAAATGGGGCATTTTATGTTTGCCCGCCTATTTAAAACCCGAGTCGAGAAATTTTACCTGTTTTTTAATCCATGGTTTTCGCTTTTTAAATTTAAAAAAGGGGAAACTGAATACGGAATTGGATGGTTACCGTTGGGTGGGTTTGTAAAGATTTCGGGAATGATTGATGAGTCGATGGACAAAGAAGCAATGAAACTTCCCCCACAACCCTGGGAGTTCCGTGCAAAACCATCGTGGCAACGCTTGCTGATTATGTTGGGAGGTGTACTTATGAACTTTTTGTTTGCCATGATTATTTACATTGGTATTTTGTATGCCTGGGGAGAATCTTATTTACCAACAAAAAATGCTGTTTACGGAATTGAAGTAAATGAAGTTGGGGAAAAAATTGGTTTTCAAAATGGAGATAAAATCCTGACAGTTGATAACCAATATGTTGAAAAATTCAACAAAATAATTCCAACGGTTGTACTTGATAATGCCAAGTCTGTTCAAGTTGAACGAAATGGACAAAAAGTTAATATTGAGATTAGCGATACAGATTTGGCACTTCTTTTAAAAAGTAAGTTCCCAGTGGATTTTAGAAAGCCATTTAGTATTGCTGTTAGAAAGGTTGATAAGAATTATCCTGCAAAAAAGCAAGGTCTTAAAAAGGGCGATGAATTTGTATCAATCGATGGAAACAAATTTGAGTTTTACGATGAATTTGCTGCTTATGTACGTGGGAAGAAAAATGAAAATATAGAGTTGGGACTGCTTCGCGATGGGAAAAATGTTAATCAGACCGTGACTGTTGCGGAAGATGGCAAGATTGGATTTAGTGCAGTTTTCACAAATATGGATGTTTTTGAGTATAAAACAATTAAATACAGTTTTCTCGAATCCATCCCAGCGGGAATTAATCGCGGCGTTCAAACAACCGGAGATTATTTGAAACAATTCAAATTATTCTTTAAAAAAGAGACAAAAGCATACGAATCATTAGGCGGATTTGCGACAATCGGCAGTATTTTCCCCGGAACATGGGACTGGCATACCTTTTGGAATATGACCGCTTTTATCTCCATAATTTTAGCCATTATGAACTTGTTGCCAATTCCGGCACTGGATGGTGGACATGTTATGTTTTTAATGGGCGAAATGATTACCGGTAGAAAACCAAATGAGAAATTCTTGGAGTATGCACAAATTACCGGAATGATTCTACTTTTGGCTTTGGTATTGTATGCCAACGCCAACGATATAATAAAAATGATTAACGGAACTTTTTAGATTCAATTAAAAAAACAGCATTTAAATATGCACTTAATAAAAATATTCTACTTTTGTAGCAAACCAATTTTATCTTAATATCATGAGTTTATTTGTAATAGCAGGATTTGTAGGGCCACAGGAAATAGTTATCATATTAATTATCGTACTTCTACTATTTGGAGGACGTAAAATTCCTGAATTAATGAAAGGCCTCGGAAAAGGAATGAAGGAATTTAAAAATGCGACTAAAGAAGACGAAGGGGAGCAAAGTAAATCCGATTCTGAAAAGATTGACAACTAATATCGAATAGATATAGTAACAAATCCCGTTTCTGTACATAGCAGACACGGGATTTTTGTTTTTAAACTGGTAAGGTTTTTGTTATCATCCTCAAATTCCGATAAATCTGAAATGATGAAACGAGTACGGATGTGTTGATTAAAGTTTCGTTTAATTCTTTATAAACAAAAAACTTAATACGATGAAAGTAAAAAATTACAAGCTGATTATTTTATTTCTTTCTGTTGTTGTTCTGTTCTCCTGTTCTAACGATGGAGCAATTCTGCACACCAATATTACAGGCTCTTCCAGCGAACTGGTAGTTGTAATTTCTAACGACTCGTGGAAAGGTGCCACCGGTGAATTAATAAGGGAAATTCTTGCCCAACCACAACACGGATTGCCACAAGACGAACCTCTTTTTGATGTTATTAATGTGCCGCATGCAGCTTTTAAAAGCATATTTAAAAGTACGCGTAATATTATACAAACAAGTATTTCGTCGAATATAGAAAAAGAAGGGATTAGTTTTATCGACGATGTTTGGGCATATCCGCAAGCTACAGTTCAGATTAAAGCAAAAACTTCAGAGAAATTTGCCGAAATACTCAATGAGAATAAAAATAAAATTTTGTCTTATTTTATTGCAGCCGAAAAAGAACGGCTTACTATGAACTACAAAAAATTTTACGAAAAAGGAGTTTATAATGTATTAAATAAGGAGTATGGATTAACAATGAAAGTGCCTCCTGGTTTTGCAATTACAGAGCAGGAAGAGGATTTTATTTGGTTTAAATACGATACCCCAGAAATACAGCAAGGAATAATTGTCTATTCATTCCCATATACATCAGACAGTGCATTTACTGTAAATTATCTGCTTCCCATTCGCGATAAAATTTTGAAAGAAAATATACCCGGGCCAACCGAAGATAGTTACATGGCTACAGAAAAACGGTTCGAGCAGATCTTTAATATTCGCGAACACAACGGAAATTACGCTTCCGAAATGCGTGGTCTTTGGCGGGTGGAAAACGATTTTATGGGTGGTCCCTATGTTTCTTTGGCTGAATTAGATGCAACCAATCAGCGCGTTGTTGTTGCTTTTGGATATGTTTATGCGCCTAGCAAAGACAAACGAAACCTACTACGTCAGGTTGAAGCGATGATATATTCAATGAAATTTAATGATCAGGCAAAAAACGATAAAATTAGCAGCCAGATAAGAATGGGGAACTAGGGGAGAGTTTCGAGTTGAGAGTTTCAAGTTGAAGAAGCTCTCATTCCCATGCACGTGGGAATCTCCAAAAAATACAGCAACAGATTCCCGTTTGCACGGGAATGAGATAAGAAATTAGACATAAAAAAAGCCCGGTCACCCGGGCTTTAATATTTTGTCATAGAAATTAATCTTCCCTATACTTCTTTATTCTCAATCAGCCATTCAGCAATTTGAACCGCATTTAGCGCAGCACCTTTTTTAATTTGGTCGCCAACACACCAGAAAGTAATACTGTTTGGATCCGTAACATCTTTGCGAATTCGGCCCACATAAACATCATCTTTACCGGAAACAAACAACGGCATTGGATATTCTTTTTTAGCTGGATTGTCAATTACTGTCAACCCTTCAAAATTTTCAAAAGCAGTTTTCACCTCTTCAACCGAAAGTGGTTTTTCCGTTTCCACCCAAATTGCCTCAGAATGAGCGCGGGCAACCGGAATACGTACGCAAGTTGCGCCTACTTCGGCATCGGTATGCATAATTTTTTTCGTTTCCCAGTTCATTTTCATCTCCTCTTTGGTGTAATCGTTATCAAGGAAAACATCGATATGAGGAATAATATTCATCGCCAATTGGTGCGAGAATTTTTCAATTGTTGGTTCTTTGCCATTTGCAACATCTAAAACTTGTTGCTCCAGTTCTGCAATTCCTTGTGCTCCTGCACCACTTGCAGCCTGATAAGTTGCTACGCGAACCCTTTTGATTTTAGAAAGGTCTTCGATGGGTTTTAAAGCCACAACCATTTGTATGGTAGAACAATTTGGATTGGCAATTATATTTCGTGGACGGTTTTTACAATCTTCAGCATTTACTTCAGGAACCACCAACGGCACATCATCGTCGTAACGAAATGCGCTTGAATTGTCAATCATAATTGCACCGTGTTTGGTAATTGTAGATGCATATTCTTTTGAAATACTGGCACCTGCAGAAGTCAGTGCAATATCAATATCTTTAAAATCTTCGCCGTGTTTTAATTCCTTAACCGTAAGTTTTTTCCCTTTAAAATCATATTCTTTGCCAGCACTTCTTGCCGAACCAAAAATTACTAACTCGTCCATCGGGAAATCCCTTTCTGCAAGCACTTTCAGGAATTCTTGTCCCACTGCACCGCTTACTCCAACAATTGCAACTTTCATACTTTTATAACTTTTATTTTAAATGTAAAGTATGGAACTCACGATGAAATATAAATCTGCCGTTATTAAATCTGTCAGATTAAATTTCACGTTCGTTTCATTACGATTAATTTTTTTTTAATAATTTATAGTCTTAGCTATCAATAAACTGCGCCAAAGTTAGTATTTTGCTTCTAATTGTAAATGTGATGAAACCCAATCTTCTAAAATTATTAACATTCCTTTTTGTCTTTTTTGGAAACCTCGCAAATGCACAGGTTATCTGGGAAGAGAGTTTTTCTGTTTCAGAGAAAGGAGTTTGGGGCGATGAAAATGGCTCAACAATCCACAAAAATTTTGAAGGTGTCACCAAGTGGACATTGGATTTCTCGAATATTTCAGTAGCCAGAGCGGACGATTATGCAAAAACGGTTAGTACGGGAGGGGGAAGATTTGAGTGCCGGGATATAAACGGCGAAGCAATTTGGCGCTCCATAGAAATTGATATTTCTGCATACAATAAAGTCTATATTCAACTTTCTGCAAGCGAAACCGGAAGCGGAGCCAACGAACAAACCAAATACCTGAAAGCATTTTACAAATTAAACGAAGGCGAAGAAATTCTATTTGAAACAAACGGTGAGAATCATGGAAATTGGGGGTCGAATTTAGCTGAACAAAAAGATTTAGCTGGACAGAAATTGCAGATTGTGGTTTATATAAATAACCACTATTCTGCTGATAAAGTAATTTTAGATGAAATTATTGTTTTAGCTGAAGAAAAACCTCTGGAACCAATTTACCCGGGAGAAGTATTAATTAGCGAAGTCCTCTTTAATCCATTCTCCGATGGTAACGATTATGTGGAAATCTACAATAATTCGGATAAACAAATTCCAGTCAATCAATTGTATTTGGCATCGCGCGACAATAATCTGGAACTCACACAAATCTATTCTCTCTTCGGAGAAAGATTTGTTTTTCAACCCGAAAGTTATTTGGCGTTAACCAAAGATACTAATGGTGTTTTCCCATTTTTCACAATTGAATGTTCTGACTGTTTTTTGCAAATGGGAAAGTTTCCGTCATTCAATAACGATGCAGATTATGTTGTTTTATTGAATTCTGAACTGCAGGTAATTGATGAGTTTTTTTACACAGACAAATTGCACGCACCACTTCTGGCTGACGAGGAAGGAATTTCATTGGAGCGAATTTCATTTACTACCGAAACCAACAATATTAATAACTGGCATTCTGCTTCTACTCAATCCGGTTACGGAACACCGGGTTACCAAAATTCACAATTTAAAAATGAAAATACAACAGAGCTGCTTGTAACTTTTGAACCCGAATCTTTTTCACCAAATTCTGATGGTTACAACGATGAATATAAAATACGATATCAACTGGACAAGGCGGGTTACCTTGCAAATATCACGATTTTTGATACGGCCGGAAGATTTGTAATGCAATTGGCAAAAAATGATATTTTGGGAACTAGTGGAACTTTCTCCTGGAATGGCGAAAACGAAACAGGACAACGGCAGAATTTAGGAGTTTATGTGGTTGTAGTTGAAGTCTTTGATTTGCAGGGAAATATACATCGATATAAAGATGGTGTGGTATTAACGGATATTTTGGAATAGTTTATGTAATTATCAAAAAATAATTTTACTAACTTTATAAACCCAAAAATCAATTGCTAATATCTCAAAACTCACTAATTATTATGAAACGAAACTTTTTTTACTTTGCCTGGCGCGAACTTACCCGATCGGCTACTCTTAATAAAAACATGGCTGCCAAAGGAGTACTTATTTTTCTGGCGCTCTATTTTTCGGCCGTTGCCCTTTTCCTGGGATTTAATTTAAGTGATCACCTTGAATCTGCGTATCCCGGAAAATCACAGATTTCAGCATTTAACTCGCTTATTTTTGTTTATGTGGGATTCGAACTAGTGCTGCGAATTATGGTGCAAAATCTGCCAACATTTGGGTTTCAACCTTTTCTTATTATTCCAGTGAAAAGAAAACGAATTGCGCGGTACATGCTCAACAAATCGTTGTTACACTTTTTTAATATTCTTCCTTTGTTTTTAATTTTGCCGTTTACGTTTAAATCGGCAGTTAACGAATTAGAAACTCCGGTTTTAGCCGCCTGGCTTACCTCGTTGCTTTTAATGATTTTTGTGAACCACTTTTCAGCTATTTATATTAAGTGGCGCACCAACGAATCTAATTATTTCTTTTATGGATTTATTGTGCTGGCAGCCGGAGTTTTTGCCATAGACTATTTTGGTGTTTTCGATATTACCACAACATTTGGAAAACTATTTGATGCAGTAGTGGAAAATCCTGCCGCAGTTGTAATTTTTCCGATTGCAATAGTTGCACTTTACTTTTTAAACCACAATTATCTTTGGAGTCGCTTTTATCTCGACGAACTTTCGCAAAAGAAAAAGGAGGGGAGTACACACGATTTTTCGTGGCTGAACCAAATTGGCGAATACGGCAAAATGCTTTCGTTGGAAGTAAAAATGATAGCCCGCAACAAACGCCCGCGTACCACCGCTATGATGTCGATACTTTTTATTTTTTATGGTTTGCTGATTTATAAGGACTACGATGCCGAGACTCCTGAATTTATATTTGTACTTGGTGGGATGTTTATGACTGGTGTTTTTGGGATGATGTACGGACAATTTTTTCCGGCATGGCACAGTCGCTACTACCCGCTATTAATGGCACAAAATGTAAAAATGAAACAAGTTTTGCAATCGGCCTATTTTCTAATGGCGGCAACAAATATAATTTTTTATCTGCTTTCGCTGGGGTACATGTTTATCTCCCCCAAAGTTTTATATATCCACTTTGTCGTAATGTTGTATAATATTGGCGTGAATACATTCGTAATTTTTGCGCTCGGGTTAACCAGCCGTAAATCAATAGATTTGGAACAGCGTGCCATGTTTAATTATCAGGGAATGGGTGCAAGCCAGTGGTTAATCACATTCCCAATTCTTTTTGGTCCGTTGGCTGTTTACGGTGTTATTACCTTGCTTTTCGGAAACATTATCGCATACATTGTACTTGGAACACTTGGATTAATAGGAATTGTTTTTCATCCACGTTTAATCGACTATTTCACCAAACAATATTTGAGACGAAAACATAAAATGATTTCTGCTTACAAGGCGACATAATTTTTAAATATACTCAATGCAGATAGTTTTTCGGGAAATTAGGCGTAGTTATTTTTATTCACAACAAAGCAAAAAACTGCGTTGTAACAGGTTACTACAAAGTTTTTTAATGAAG
>JABMPI010000315.1 GCA_013203755.1 Bacteroidota bacterium | reverse complement strand
TGCAACGAAGAACTGCGGTTGAATTACCCGTTGAAACCCGCATTACATTTACATTTTGTTAGCGGGACGGCTTTTTTATTCTTCGTTCAATTCAGTACATATTAGTCTCAATGATGTATAATATTCTATCTCGTTCCAAATATTATTTTCCATATGATTCAATTCATTTACAACTAATTGATTGTCTTTGCATTTCTTTTTAAGTAATCCACCAAAGAATTCAAAGTCCATTGGATTACGTTTTGTCGCAATCTTTCCTAATTCATAATGAAATGTTTCTTTTATTGGTTTTTTAACTGATTTATTATTTTTTGAATCTGTCAGAACAAATTTAATATCGGGAATTGGTATTTTCTCGGCATTTGAATGGTCGATTTTTCTTCTTTCGTAAATTTCAGTAACAAATCTTTTCTTCTCCGTTATTGCACTTTTGAGGTCGTTGTAGAAACGGTCAATAAAGTTTTCATAACGCTTGTGTTCTTCTTTTCTTTCGTAAATTTTTATTAATGAATCTTTGTCATAAATATAGTCATTCTCAAAAATTGCTTCAAAGTAAAGTTCAACAAGTTTTAATACTGTTTTAAAGTTTCGATTTTTTATGACATTTTCAAGTTTTTCTAACTCAGTCAAATATTCTTCAAGAATTGACTTAAGTTTTATAAGTATTATGTCAAAATATTTTTCAAGAAATTCTTTGTGTCGAATTTGAATTTCGGAAATTAAGAATGTTTTGTTTTCAAACTCAAATTTGTTATCAATGTGATACCTAAGATATTGAATTTCATCCTTATTTGATTCATAACTAAACAATGTCGAAGAAACCAATTTGCCTCGAAATTTTCTAATTGGGTGTCCGACAAGTTCATTCCTTAATTCTCGATTGATACTATATGATGAGTCTTTTTTTAGAATTCCTTTATCTATACCTGTCTTGAAGATTCCTAAGATTTCTTCAACAAAATCCTGTTGGATATAAATAGCTTGCAAAAAACTAATTGAGAAAGAGAATTTATCTGTGTAATTTGTTGTTTGTTTTGTTTCAAATATAATATCAAAAGAGTCTTGGAAGTAGCCTAAAATATCACCGAAATAATTTGTTTTTACATCATCGTCGAATTTTATTTTACTTGAACAGAATTTATAATCCCAAATGAAGTAATTCCATATGTCAGCAATTTTCCCAAGTTTATGTTCAACGTCTAATTTCATTAATTACTTTCTTTTTTCAAGCTGCCCGCTAACGTTGTGCTAACGACACCTTTGTTCCTGTTATTTTTGCTAATATAGAGGAAAAAAGGTGTCGTTATTCCCTATATACGGATCTTTTCAACACCTTTTAGGTGCTGTTTAATATTTCGTCAATCGGATTAATAACCTTGTCAATTTCCAAACTAGATATATGCGTGTAAATCTCCGTGGTTTTTATATCCTCATGCCCTAATAATTCTTGTATTATTCTAAGGTTTGTCCCTTGCTCCAATAAGTGGGTAGCAAAGGAGTGCCGAAGCATATGTACATGAACTCTTTTTTTTATTCCGGCTTTTGTGGCATACTTTTTCAATACTTTGGCAACACTCGTGGCAGAATATTGTCCATTATTCAGGCCTTCAAACAACCAGACTTTGGGTTTGTAGGCTTTAAAATAACTTCTCAAATCATTCAAAACAGCTTTTGAAAGCAGTGTATACCGGTCCTTCTTCCCTTTTCCTCCTCTAACCTTTATTCTCATCCGTTTCGAATCAATATCAACTGGTTTAAGGCTCAGTACTTCGCCTCTTCTTAATCCGGCAGAATAAATAATTTCCAGTATGCACTTGTGTTTTAAATTGGTGGTATTTTCAAAAATCAATTTTATTTCAGCTTTACTCAAAATATCTGGAAGACGAAACTCTTTATTTGGCCTTTCGATAGAATAATATTGTTTTTCTTGTTTTAATACCTTCTCGTAATAAAATTTTATGGCATTTATCCGCTGGTTTTGCTGACTGCTTGAAATATTTTTGCTTTCAATCAGTTCCAGTATGTATGCATTTATTTCATCTGTTTTAATATTGGCAAGTTCTTTATTAGAAAAATAATTTATAAAGTCTTCGAAATATTTTGTGTAGGTTTTTATTGTGTTTTCGCTGTAACGCTTTTGTGTTAGTTTTGCCTTGTATTGCTCGGGGAGGGGCAAATCTAGTTTCAGTTTTTCAATATTTAATTCATATTTACTGCCAAGGTATTGCAATAGCCGGGTATAGTTAAAGAGCTCTTTTTTTATGTACCATTGTTTTTTATCTCTCAAATAAATGGCCTCCGGTAGATTTTGCAATTGCTTTACAATTGCCCATTCGAAACTAAATTCGATTAAAACAACAGGTTTGGTTTTAAAAATTCTTTCAGAAAGCAAAATTTGAGACTGGGCTATCAATGTGTTTTAGTTTTGGTCTTTAAAAGTAAACATAATTCCAACATAAAAAATTTTTATGCTTCGCTTTTTTTCCCCAGATTCAATTAAATTAAGAGGGTGTGTCTAACAAAATGAAATTAATATACTTAATGCATCACACTTTCTCTCAATTTTTACCTTGTACATTATAAAACATCGTAACTTCTTGAGCAGATGATTTATGCATTAGCTTCGGAGTTAAATTTACTCCTCGTGGAGTTCAATTTACTGGTCTCGGAGTCGTATTTACTACTCGTGGAGTTAAATTTACTCCTCTCGTCGGTAAATATGGCAGTCGCGGTGGCAAATATGGCAGTCGTGGAGTCGTGTTTACCAAGCCCGGAGTTAAATCCATCACTCGCGGAGTTAAATTTACTACTCGTTGAGTTAAATCCATTAACTCCGGAGTCAAATTCACTACTCGTGTTGTTAAATACAGAAATCGCGGAGTAGAAAATTTTCCACCCCGCGATTGTTGCGTTAAATGCCTTGTTTGTTTAACACTCTTAATC
>JABMPI010000314.1 GCA_013203755.1 Bacteroidota bacterium | reverse complement strand
GTTGTGAACTCTCTTTTTTATTTAATTTAAATGGTATACTTTTGGATTGAAACTCTGGTATACTTTTCAGTTGAAATAAACAGATATGGCTTTGTTTCCCCGTAAAATTAAAGGGCAATATGCAATGGTTGGTCGCTACGATGGTGTGAACAACTATATAATGTTTTCTGATAAAGTAAACCTGTGGCAAAATGCCACGCTACTTCAGGAGCCTTCTTACCCGTGGGAATTTATACAAATTGGCAACAGTGGATCGCCAATTGAAACCCCCGAAGGCTGGTTGCTGATTAACCATGGTGTAGGCCCCATGCGACGCTATAGCCTGGGAGCTGTTTTGCTCGATCTTGACGATCCAGGAAAAGTGATTGGTCATTTGTCGTACCCATTAATGGTACCTAACGAAGAAGAAAGAGAAGGTTATGTGCCCAATGTAATCTATTCCTGCGGATCGATCATCCATAACGATGAAGTGATTATTCCATATGCCATGTCTGATTATTCTTCCTCTTTTGTAACTGTTTCGGTGAAGGAATTACTTGCGGAATTAAAAAATAATCGTCAAAATAAATGCAATTAATTAAAAGAATGAAGAATGAAACGAGCATGTAAAAATTATTGCACACAACTTGTCCCGAATTTTCGGGAGGAGAATCATTATAAGCGCGTTCTATCGAAATGAGCTTGCGAATTCTATCGAATACCAATAAAGTAAACGATTAAATGAGGTAAATACCGTTGAAAATTTTAAATAATAATGAGTTGAAATCGAAGTTAGTATTTGTAGCCAGTTTTCCTCCGCGGGAATGCGGAATTGCAACATTTACAACCGACCTTATCCATGCCATCAAAAACCAGATGGACAACGGTATTGAAATTGAAATATGTGCCTTAGAAGGAGCAGTCGCGGGATTTGATTACCCAAAAGCTGTTAAATATATACTCGATACAACCCAACCCAAAGGATATATTGAAATTGCAAAAAAAATAAATAAAGACCGCCAGGTAAAGGCTGTGATGATTGAGCATGAGTTTGGCCTTTTTAGTGGCGAATACGGCGATTACCTTCTTTATATGCTCGACAATCTGGAAAAACCATTTGTTATTACTTTTCACTCGGTATTACCCCATCCCGACAAAAAAAGATTACAATTAGTAAAGAACATAACAAACAAAGCAAAGAGCGTATTGGTTATGACCTATGCCTCCCGTGAAATATTAATGGCCGACTATCTGTTACCCAAAGAAAAGATTAAAATAGTAGCACACGGCACCCATCATATTTTATGGAAACATAAAGAGCAGGCAAAAGAAAAGCTCAACATAAGCCACAGGCCGGTGCTGGCAACCTTTGGGCTGTTAGGCCGGAATAAAAGTATAGAAACTGCAATTGATGCACTTCCGGAGGTTAAAAAAGAATTTCCCGATGTACTTTATCTTGTATTGGGGAAAACACATCCGGGTCTGGTGGAGCATGAAGGCGAAGCCTACCGGGAATTTCTGGAAGAAAAAATAAAACAACAGGGACTTGATGAGAATGTACAATTCGTTAACCGCTTTCTGGAACTGGAAGAATTGTTAGCTTATCTGAGTATTACAGATATTTACCTTTTTACATCAAAAGACCCAAATCAGGCGGTGAGCGGTACCTTTGCCTATGCTATGAGTAGTGCTTGTCCGATTATAGCAACGCCCATCCCTCATGCCAGCGAATTACTGTCAGAAGATACTGGCATTCTGGTCGATTTTGAACAGCCGGCGCAAGTTGCAAAAGCAGCCATTTATTTGCTGAAAAATAAACAACTTCGTGAGCGTATGGGGAGTAATGCATTTCATAAAACCAGGTTTACCGTTTGGGAAAACGCGGCTAATGAAACCATGGAATTGTTCAAACCGTTTATTGAACATACTAATTACCATTATCGTATACCCCCAATAAATCTCAGTCATATTAAGCATTTAACAACAGAAAGAGGGATTATTCAGTTTTCAAAAATTGATATTGCCGATTTTGATTCGGGCTATACGCTGGATGATAATGCAAGAGCAATGGTTGCTCTTATTTCTCATTATGAAATGACAAGCGAATCGTCTGATTTGGATATGATTCAGATTTATCTTGATTTTATTATTTGAGGTGTATACTTAGTTACTAACTTTAATTTGCAAATATGCTACATGTGGCTTTG
>JABMPI010000313.1 GCA_013203755.1 Bacteroidota bacterium | reverse complement strand
TTTGCAAATTAAAGTTAGTAACTAAGTATACACCTCAATTAATTTTGTTTTCTTTGTACTAGTAACTCAACATTATTGTAACAATTGAATTTAGCATGAAGCGAATAGGCACGAATAACTGTACTCAAGAAAGTTGTTATAAACTTGTTACATATGTCACAATAAAGAATAAACAATAATAATCATATGAAAAGAAGGATCCTCCTTGTTCATACCAGTTATTCTCCATTTGTTAAAACTGATTATGAAATTCTTTCGACAGAACACAAAGTTGATAAGTACCAATATATTGCCTCTAAAGGTTTATTAAAAACAGCATTCCAACTTTCAAAACAATTTCTGTTTTTACTGGTTAACATTTATTCTTATGATATAGTATATGTTTGGTTTGCTGATTACCATTCCTTCCTCCCCATCTTGTTTTCAAAAATTTTAAAGAAGAAATCTTACTTGGTAATTGGGGGGTACGACGTGGCCAACTTCCCTGAATTGGGTTATGGATCGTTAACAAAACCAATCAGGAAAAGTTTTACCCTTTTCTCCTTTAGTAATGCAACTTTATGTATACCCGTGGTTGAAAAGTTGGAAAATAAATTGAAAGAAATTTGCCCAAAAGCAAAAGCCAAAACCATCCATACCGGATATAAATTTAATATGGAGGAGAAATGCGACTTTAATGCTTCTCGAGAAAAAATAATTCTCACAGTAAGTATTACAGACAATTTTCAGCGGTTTATGATAAAAGGACTCGACCGTTTTAAAGAACTTGCCGAACAATTACCCGATTATAAATTTTACATTATAGGCATTAGGGAAAATGCAAAAAAACTTTTTGATCCCATTCCTTCTAATCTTATACTCTCTCCGCCATTAGGCCAAAAGGAACTAACTAAATTCTATTTAGATGCATCCTTTTATACTCAGTTTTCCAGAACCGAAGGTTTGCCAAATGCTTTATGCGAAGCAATGCTTTATGGTTGTATACCCCTTGGTTTAGATATTGGAGGAATTGGTACAGCTATCGAAAACCATGGATTGCTTATGGACAATTGGAACACTCCCGAAGTTATTGAGTATATAAGTAAGAACCACAACTCAGTAATTAGAGCCGATATATCAAATCACATCATTAAAAAATTTGATATTTCGCACCGTGTAAAAAAATTATTAGATACTGTATCCGGTTGATTTGAGATAGCTAACGAAAATCAAAATAAAGTCGAATCCCCCTTATTTCAACAGACGTCTAATATTTTCTTTTAATCTCTTTGGATTCCTCCAAGAGCTGAAAACATTATGAATAGCATCAAGCTCAACTTCTTCATAAAAGTTAAACAGGAGTAAAATAAATGGATAGCTGACTAACAAAACCAACTTTAAGGGCAAGCGGCATATTACAGCTATGTCTTTAATAAGCACCCCACTAAAAACAATAATAGCTGCGATACTAACTGCAATTAGTATTTTTTTAAATTCATAAGGAATGGCATAGGCCTTTTGTGCCGTAATATAGGTTAAGCCCATAAATACAAACTGCGATAATAGTGTTGCTGCTGCTGCACCATATATATCCCAAACTGGAATTAACAGTAGGTTGAGTAAAAAGTTTAAAGCCGCTGTAATAAAGGTTAAAACACCTAATATTTTTGTTTTTTTGGTAATAGTCAGGCCCGTTGTGAGATTTATACGAATAAGCGAAAACAAAAAGGCAAACGACAAAACACCGATTATGCCGGCTGCTCTCCAATAGTCGGTTGTTTTTGTTATCAACTTTATTCCTTCAAGCGAAAAAAGTGAAACCACAAGCAAAACCAAAATAAACAGGAAAGTGGTATAAGTTAAAACTTTAGAGAAAAAGCGATGGTTATTGGGGTCGTTAAATTTTTTCAAACGAATGGGGGCTAGCGCAGCCATTATTGAATCGGTAATAACAATTTTCAAAGTATTGGCCAGGCGTAAACCCAAACTATAGATGCCTGTGGCTGCCAAACCCGATATATAATGCAGCATATAACGGTCGGTTACCGTAAGCGCAATAACTGCCAGGTTCGAAAGAACCAGCGGATAACTATAAGCAAACATTTCTTTAAAAACCTTCCATTCAAATGAGAGCGTAATGTTTTTTAAAATGTAAGGTGTGGTAATTACAAGCAAAAGGAGTTCTCCTATAACAGCTGCCTCCCATATGCCATTTAATCCACGGCCCATTTTTGTTACCGCTAGTATGGTTAGGGTTAATACCACCAGTAATTTTGCAACATTAATACTGGTATAAAAAACCGATTTTGACTGAATTTGAAGCAACTGTGCAATTACACTGTTAAATATTTTAAAAAATACGGTAATAAAAGTAAGTTGTAAGAGATAGGCAAAGGAGATGGAACCAAAAATAAGTTTGGCAAAAAAACCGGCTTTTAGCACTAATACAACACTAACTGGGCTGTTAATTACCAGCAGAAAACAAAGAATGGTAAATACAATGCTCTTTTGTTTCTCCTTATAATCTTTATCCCAATACCACCGAACTAAACTGCTGCTTAGGGCAAATGCAAAAAGTACGGTGAGTACCTGCGCTGTTGCCTCCAGAATGGCCAGCATTCCAAAATCGTCTTTCGATAAAAAAGCTTCGTTGGTATAAATGGGCAGAAGAATAAAACCAATTATTTTTATGCTGATGTTTCCAAGCGCATAAACCGAACTATGTTTTGTGATTTTTTTTATCTCTTTTAACATAAAAACCTATTCCTTTTCCAATGCAGTTTCATATTTCTCAATAATCACTTGAAGATCAAATCTGAATT
>JABMPI010000312.1 GCA_013203755.1 Bacteroidota bacterium | reverse complement strand
CAAAGCCACATGTAGCATATTTGCAAATTAAAGTTAGTAACTAAGTATACACCTCAATAAAAATTTATACAATGATTCAGAATATAGTGATGTTTTAAGTCGTCTAAAAGCTAAAATACTCGAATGGCAAAGGAATACAGATGACAAACTTATCTTGAATTTCTAAACAAATAGTGAAGCAGATGGAAGACATTTTGCTTTTCATCCATCATATTGAAAGCATATAATTAAAAACAAATAAAAAAATGAAGTATTATTATATACTGATTTTAATTCTGATTGGTCAATTTATTTATAGTCAGAAATCTTATGCACAGCGACCTAATATTTTAATCGCAATTTCCGACGATCAATCTTATCCTCACATGAGTGCATCAGGCTGTAAATTCATTAACACACCTTCTTTCGACAGGATTGCGGAAAATGGTGTTCTTTTTTCCAATGCCTTTGTAACTTCACCCGGATGTGCTCCTTCAAGAGCATCTTTAGTAATGGGCAGGTATCCCTGGCAAAATGAACATGCCGGAAATCATTCTGCTATTTGGCCAAAAAAACTTATACCATTTCCTGACCTTTTGGAAGATAAGGGGTATTTTATAGGTTTTACAGGGAAGGGTGTTGAACCTTTTGAGCATGGTTTGGGAGGAAGGGATATAAATCCAGCAGGATATGAATTTAATGAATTCAAAAATAATCCTCCGGCGAGAAGTGGAATTGACAGGGTCGATTATGCTGAAAATTTCAAGGCGTTTTTAAATGAAAAAGATGAAGATTCCCCCTTTTGTTTTATGTATTTGAGTAAAGAACCTCACCGGGGATTTGAACTTGGTTCGGGTGTAAAAAGCGGCAAAAGTACAAAAGATGTTACAGTACCTCCATTTTTGCCAGACACAGAGGAAATACGTAGCGATCTCCTGGATTACGCACTTGAAATTGAATGGTTTGATTTACATCTGGCAAAAATTTTAAAGGTATTGGAGGAAAGTGGTGAACTGGACAATACCATTATTATTGTTACATCAGACAATGGTATGGCATTTCCTGCATCAAAGGCCCTTTGTTACGAATACGGAATACATGTTCCCCTTGCAATCTCATGGGGAGATAAAATAACGGGTGGTAGAATAGTGGATGACCTCGTTGGCTTGATTGATATTTATCCAACTCTTTTTGAAATATTGGATTTACCATTACCCGTTAATAATCCGGTGGAAGGCAAAAGTATGGCTAACATATTATTCTCAGATAAAGAAGGTAAAATAGATAATACAAGAAAAGCAGTTTATGCAGGAAGGGAACGACATTCCTATTCAAGGTGGCAAAATCTTGGTTATCCTCAAAGAACTATTCGTACAGATAAATACTTATATGTGTGGAATTTTTATCCTGAAAGATGGCCTGCCGGTGCACCCGAGAGATTTGATGGAAATGGAGAACTTGTGACAGCTTTTACTGATGTTGACCAGGCTAGTGGTCATAAAAAAGTTGCAAATGCCATTTTAGTAGATGAAAGAAATGACCCGGTAATTAAGCCATTTTTTGAGCTTGCTTTTGAGAGACGTCAGCAGGAGGAATTATTTGATATTACTAAAGATCCGGGATGTACAACAAACTTGGCTTATAATTCACAATATGAATCTGTAAAAGAGGAACTTAATACTCAACTTTTTGATTATCTAAGAAAAACAGAAGACCCGAGAATTGTCGGATCAAATCCCGATATTTTTGAAAGTTACAGACGATATGCAGGGACGCGTAATTTTCCTGAACCGGACTGGGTAAAAGACATGGATGCAGAAAAAATAGAGCATCTGTTAAAAACATTAGAAGAAGACAATGAACCAATTGTTTTACCAAAAGAAATTGGTGATTGGGGACTTAAAATGGGAAGATGGGAACTTGTTAAGGCTGGAGAAAAAAAATGGAAATTATACAACATTGAAAAAGACCCAGACAAAACAAAAGATTTAAGTACGCAAAAATACAGGGTAGTTGATAATTTGATTAAACTTTATGATTACAGCATGGTGTCAAAATCCAAATAATCTGATTTAATTATTTATCAATAATCTGAAATTCGGGGTAGTTCATTTCAAAGAGCACTTTCCGAATCTGTTTTATTTTGGTGGATTATCTAAAATATTACTTATGTCGGCTATATATAATTGTCTTCCCATTCCCTCGTAATTAGAATCAAAAGAAATTATTTCTCCATCTCTGCTACATCGCACATGCAGGTCTACTCGAAAAATTCCACTTTTATATTTACAGGTAGATTTTAATTTTGCGAGTGGTACAAATGTTTTTGTAGGTCTATGTGCCTAATAAGAAATATGGGTGTGTAAATATGAAGGAATTGCATTTAGATATGAGGTTATTTAAGAACAATATTATTTCCTATATATTTCCTAAAAACAAAAGCGAACATCGTTAAGATATTCGCTTTTAGTCATTTACCTTTTTAAGTAGTGGTGCCACCTGAACCCAATCATTTAATGTGTTGTTAATAAGGGTATTTCGAAATGAATGAAAAATTGGTGGTAAAATTAATTTATTCAGCCCCTAATTCAGTCTCCAAATAAAAAATCCGATCGTAACATTCTGTTAGTCAATCGGATTTGATTCTTGAAAGAGGTCTCTGGCGGATTCGAACCGCCGTACGCGGTTTTGCAGACCGCTGCCTAGCCACTCGGCCAAGAGACCATTTTTTCTTTCGGACTGCAAATCTAAGAAAATTTGCAATTCCCACAATAGTATTTTTAAAAAGATACTATTTCCGCAGTTTTTGCCAGTTCGAATTTACATGCGAACATTCTTTAGTGCAATGCCAGTCTGTTGTGTTGGTACTGGAACCAATTGATTTTGGATTTTCCCCTTCAAGCAATTCTCGTCTTTTTGTTTCTATGCGGTTCTCGTCAATTCCGCCTTCGTTAAAATTGGTGGTAAAAAACATGGGTTTTCGCTTATAAAATTAAGTTTCGAATTTACGAATAGAAAGTTTTAAAAGTTTGGTCGATGTCTGACTTTTGGGGCTAGTTAAATATTTAATAACATAAACCGAACACTGTCAACTCCCCTTTTCCCCTTTACCTGAAAACGACCACCGCGACTGTCCACTTT
>JABMPI010000311.1 GCA_013203755.1 Bacteroidota bacterium | reverse complement strand
GAGTGATTCCACTCACTCGAAAGCATTTTACTCCAATCATCAGAATCCTCTGGTGCTTTTGTTACTTTACTCATCGGAAACATCAGGTTTTCCAAATAACCGTGTTCGTACATCAACTCTTCAGCCTTTTGTTTATAGATCTCCTTTTGGGTGAAATGAAAAGCCGTTTGCAACATCGCAATAATATTAGAGGAATTGATCTTGCGATCACCAATCATTTTAGGTCGGGCATTTACATATTCAGGATTCCATTTTCCCCAGGTGGTTGGTTTGCCATCGTAATCAATCATATAAAAATCGTTATCCACAATGTGCTGCATCAACTGATCGATTATTTTAACCGCTCGCGTTCGGTAGGGCTCAACGTCAATTAATTCGGCAAAAGCTCCCATTGCAAAAATATGCCCAATGGCTTCGTCGCTACTGGTTGTTGACTTCCAATCCCATTCAGGATCTTCGGCATGTTGCCAGCGGTCAGAATCGGCTAGAACATTCATATATCCACTTCGCTCGAACGAACGGGATGGAAATCCGGCAACGGGATTAATCGTATAAAGCCTTTCTATTGCATCCAAAGCTTCAATGCAATTTTGCAAGGCATCGTCTGATTTAGTAACCGCATACCTAAAAATTTCTCCACCCAGATACATTGAGGTCCACAGTCCGTCGTTATCCGAATCGCTTAAATAACCTGTTGCCAAATCGCCATGTGTTAATCCCGACAAGGCAGCATTAAAACCATTGCGAATATGTCGGCTTCTAACTTGCTTTTCGTAATACATCGCTTTTTCTTCCAGAGTCATCTCCTTGAAACAAATTTGTCCAAGTCCCTTCTCAGAAAGAATTAATACTGAATTTGCAGGGCCTTCCGAAATATGTTTTACATGATTATCAGCAAGCCAGCGTTCGCCATTATAATAATTGTACTTTCCGTCGGCACGCAGCATAAATGCGCCAATAGTTGAACCAAACCAAACATTTCCATTTACTTCCTCAACAGCAGTTATTTGGGTGCAAGGAAGGTTACGTTTAATCTCACCCATCTGTTTTTTCGAAATATTATTAATTTCGATATATCCGTTGCTTGTTCCAATAATCGTTTTGCTATCGAATGCAACAATGTCGAAACTGGTAAAGTCTTCTCCTTCAAAAACCAAATCTAATTTTTTAGTTGAAGGCGAAAAAGTACTCAATGATTTTGCTCCCAAAATCCAGAAAAGATTGTCTTCTTCAGTATGCCTGATATCAATAATATTATCGGAAATTTTTCCTTTCCAGAGTTGTTCCGAATCGTGAATACATTTCAAGTTTTTGCCATCGGACACTAAAAATGTAAAATCCTCTCCTCCGGCAAACAATTTTGCATTTTTCATGTCATGTTTCGAAAACAAACTTCCGGCCCACGCATTGCTAAAAACGGCCTCATCATCGAGATAAACAAACTGATTTTTATAAACCAATTCATTTACAATTCTCTTATTTGCCAACGTTCGGTACGATTTGTCGGCAACAACTTTACCCGGATAAAGAAATGCTCCGTCGCCAGGTATTAACAAACCATTGGATGACAAAATCCGGATAACTTCATTCCGATCTGAAAAAACTTTTTCCAATGCATTTGCAGCATCGTTAAAATAATACTTCACGCTGAAATCCTGTAAATAAGGAACATCCTGATATTGCGAATGTTCAGTTTTTTCTGCCAGAACAGTTGTGTAATTACTAAGTAATACAATAGCAACAAGTACCAGTATTAAAAGATTGTTCTTCATATTTTTATATATTCAGTTATTTTGAAATTATAATTCAACTTTTGTAAAACCCGTTTTTATTTTTTCCCAATCCAGATCCAATACAAATATTTGACGAAACTCTTTGTCGGCAGTCGTACCAGGCTTGTCATTAACAGCAGTAAAAATGGTGTACGCCAACTGATTTCCATCCGGTGAAACAACTAAATCGTCACGCTTCTGTTCGTCGTTGGTTAGCAATACTGATTTACCAAAATTCTCACCGGGTTTAGCAACCGTACCAGCAACATTGCCATCAACAATCGAGAAAATCCAATCGTTTGAAGGATGCCAGCGCAATACTGAAACATCAGCATCAAAACTGGTTAGCTGCTTTGGTCGTTTCGCTTTGTCATTCGACAGGTCAGAACCATCAGTGGCAATAACAAATATCTGTTTCACTTCTGCTTTGTCTTTGGCGAAGTACGCAATTCTTTTACCATCGAAAGAACCCCGAACAATACCTCCTACCCAGCCACGGTGGGTTAACTGCCAGATAACAACACCTTTGGGCGGGCTTGGGTATTCATCTTTGGTTCCTGAGAAAGAAGTTTTTATATCAACACTGTCCGGTATTTCTGCTACAAACAATTCCGTTTCATAATCAATTCCGTTTGTCGCCCGCACATCACCAATAAAAGCGCGCATTTTTCCATTTGAATCAACCCATGAATCGCCATAGGCTTTTTCTATTTCGCCAGGTTTTGATTTTCCTTTTTCAGCCGGTTTCAGTAAAACAGCGAAATAGTTAGTATATCCTTCCGGAGCCGATTCATTTGCTTCCATATACCCGATGGTACGGTCGTAATTTTGCTGAAGAAAATCATCGTAGGTAAATCCTATGCGTTTCCCATCGCGTGTATATTCATGTCGATGTGTTCCTCCCCGTTGCGCACCAGAAATTGTTGGCCGGTGAACAGAAACATCGCGCCTATCCACTTTGGTAATTGTTCCTTTTCCATCGGCGCTAACTTCAACGCCTGTGCGATTTCTAATTCCATAAAATCCGCGCTCATCAACTTCTTCTAAAAGCGGTCCATGAATAAAAATCACTTTATCTTCTGACGGATGCCATGAAACAGCGGCAACACCGGGTGCGGCCTTGTCTCCGGTTACGTATTCAGGCGACCAAAGAACGGTCTCTTCCCCAGTGGCGATTTCAATCTTTTCAATGGATTTACAATTCGCTAAATCCGTATTGTACACCGTGCCCCGGGTATCGTAGCACAAAAACTTTCCATTGGGCGAAAAATTATCGTTGTTATCTAAGTCGTGGTTTTTGGGCGAAAACGATATTTGTTTCTCTTTCATAAGAACAATACTATTTTTATAATTTGTAGTTTTATTTATACATCCGCTGAGAATGACAATAATACAAAATGAAAAAATTATTGATATTGATTTTAGCTTCATTTTTGTTTTAGTTTTTAATTTACAACACGGAAAACTCTGTTTGCCTGCCAGGTTTTATTGTACATATCCGTGGTACGAACGGTAACGAAGTGCGTTCCGTTTGAAATATTATCAGGCAATTGCAATTCCCACATATGATGCGAAATACTTGGATAATCCATTGTATATCCAAACACATCGTCTAACCGCTGCCCGTTTACTATTTCCTTTAAATACGGACTTAAATTATACATCCGCAAACATTCAGGATCAATGGTTTTAACCATTTCCAAAGGCATCCATTTACCCGATTTGTCCATTTGCATTTCCACTTTAGAACGCTCGGAACCAGCAAAAACATTTACCATAATTTTTGAGGTATCCAATGCCGTCTGATTTATTTCGTTGGGTAAATAAATATTCATCTGATAATTGTCGGAGCGGCGGGCAGCTTTAAATTTTACGCTGTATTGATTTCCATCGAAAGTAATTACAGAATATCCATTTGGAGCACCATCATTCATTGTAGCATGAGGAATACCCAATTCATCCAATCCACCACACCACCAACTTCCACAAACTGTAGAATTAATTAAATGGTGATGTTCTTTCTTTCCATTCCATCCCATCTCTTTATCTACAAAAACATTAATCTGCTCATGCAAATGCCCTGAAATGGAGAAACAATGTTCTCTGTTTTCTATTATTTTATACATGGATTCCTTGTTATCGCAAGCCACAATAGGTGCATGCATGTATAAAACAACCAATTTATTATCGGGTACTAATTTCAGATAATTGTCGACAAAATCTAATTGTTTTTCTGTAAAATGAGGGTAGTATTTTCCGGAGGGTTCAAAATAAATATTATTTAAGCCAATAAAAGCAACATTTGCGTATTCAAAAGCATAAGTACTTGGGCCAAATAGTTTTTCAAAAGTGTCATCTCTCTCCTTATTTGAATTGGCTTCTCTGTCGCTGTCGTGGTTTCCAAAAGTATTGTACCAAGGAACTCCTATTTGCGCAATCCCTTGACTAATTTCATCCATTAATTCAGGATCGTCGGCAACGTTATCTCCTAAAGAAACACCAAAAGCCGCATCGTATCCAATCAATTCATCCACCACGTCGCGGTAGATAAAATCTACTTCACGTTTTCCACGAGCCTGCGTATCTCCAAAAAATAACGTGGAGAATTTTTTGTTTTCGGTATCGGGAGTTAAAGGAAAGTTTATGGATTCCGGGGTATCATTATTATTCGTTTTTTGGAAGGAGTATTGTGGGATAAGCTTTTCATTTAAAGGAACGGAATATCCGGATGGTTTTATTACAAACACGTTAAATTCCTCTTCAACTCCAATCTCCCATTCTCCCATTAAATTGGTTTTTGCTACATCTTTGCCATTTGAAATACAGATGTCTTTAATACCTTTTTCCCTTTTATCAAAAATTCCATTTTGGTTGGAGTCTTCAAAAACAAATCCTTTCGCAATTTTTTTTTGTGCAAAGGAATTTGTGATCACCAACAAAAACATTAAGACACAGAAACCGGAAACTTTAAACATGAAGTATTTCTTTAGAATTCAACAATTATTTTTCAGTTAAATGGATTTAGTAAGTCATTTATAAAAGAAAAAGGGCAAGCAAATTAATGCTTGCCCTTTATACTAACTAATTAAACTAAACTAAACCTATAACGGTTTTGTATTATTGTAGTAACCAGAATTTAGACCATGCACTATCTTTACCATCTTGTGCAGTATGGGCAGTTTCTTGTAAACCACTTTTTGCAGATTCGTAATTAGTATTATTACGGTCTTTCTCATCACTACCATATTGAAAACGTAATGGCATAGCTTCACGAACACCTTTTGTACCAATGGATAAAACAGGCAATCCGGTTCTTCTCCAGTCGCACCAAGATTCATGAGCTACTGTCCAGTTAGCAATCCATTTTTGTTCCATATTCTGCTCCAAAGAACCATCATAAGCAACACCAGCACCTGCAGCATAAGCAGCATAATCACCACCAACGCCCCAAGTCTCCATAGATGCTTTAACACCTTTTTCGTACCATGTTTTTTGAGCTCCAACAGACCATCCTTTTTGAGCAGCTTCTGCTAAAATAAAGCAAACCTCTGCATAAGAAATTAATCGTGCTTTTTGCATGTCGCCAGTAGCACCTTTATACATATCAGCAAGAGCAGAATTATGTACGTTTGGTCCACCTTGTATTTGAGTTGGATTCATGTTCCATGCAGAACCACCACCAGTTTGAGATGCTATAGGCAAACCCGCATAAGCATTTGTATCAATTAAAGTTTTACCAGCTTCAATATCTGCAATCCAACTATCTTTACCATAAACAGCATAATCATTTGCTGCTATGTAAGCAGGATTTACATATTTTACGCCATCAACTGTATTTACACCTTCTCCATGTGCAGAAGAAATTTGAATTTGGATGTCAGCTTTATTAAACCAAACTGCAATTCTTGGATCATTAAGTTCAACTAACACATCTCTGAATCCGGCACAAAGCTGAATTCTTGAGAAGTTACTTCCATTTGCATCAAAAGTTGTATTTGCCGGCCATGAATCGCCATCAGAAGATCCGATAAAATCCATTGTAGCATCGTCGTCGTTTGATGTGAAAATTGGATAAGTACCTGCATTAGAAACAATTTCCTCGATACCAGCTTTTGCATAGCTTCCTAATTTAGTAGAAACACGCATGTAATACCTTAACATTAATGTATTTGCAAGTTTTCTCCATTGTGCAGGACTCCCTCCATAAAGAATATCTGCAGCAGGGTTAATTCCACTATACGCCCCCACTGATTTAGATAACATTGTATTGGCAGCCTTCAATTCCTCAATAATTCCCTTATAAATTGTTTCCTGAGAATCAAATGCAGGAAATAAATCTGCTTGTTCGCCATTAACTGCATTTAATGCAGCAGTGTACGGTG
>JABMPI010000310.1 GCA_013203755.1 Bacteroidota bacterium | reverse complement strand
CCTGTTATCTATTCCAATTATGGAGTATCGGGGCAGGCCAATATTTACGATAAAGAATCTGATCTGTATAACAATTTTTTTGCTGATTTGGATGCTGTACAGGCCGTATTTGCTGCCAATCAATCTTATGCAGGTTTGAAAAAGTTTGATGCCAGTTACAATGGCGACATGAAAAAATGGAGCAAACTGGTTAACTCAATGCGCTTAAAATTGGCCATTAGAATTTCGAATGTTGCTCCGGATCTTGCAAAAACCCAGGGCGAAAAAGCCATGAGCGATGGGGCCGGGTTAATTTCATCAAATGGCGACAACTTTAGAGTTTCGCTTTATGGAGGTAAATTACCTATGAACGTGATCGCTTTCGAATGGGGCGATACCCGTATGGGATCAGGAATGGAATCTTTTGGAGTAGGTATGAAGGATAACAGGATTGCCAGTTATTTTGCACCGGTAGCAGATGCATCTTTGGTATCAGATCATCCCGACTGGCCATATAAAGGTATTCATAGCGGGGCATATTTGGATGCGAAAGACCAACGACTGCCTTTTTCGACCCCTAACGAATCGTTTAAAGCAGTAGTATCAAGACGGTATTTTACTTATTCCGAAGTTCTTCATCTGAAAGCCGAAGCTGCCTTAAGGGGCTGGACTGGGGCTGGAGACGCAAAAACAAATTACGAAGATGGTGTAAGAGCCTCTTTTGCTGACTGGGGTGCCGGTGGTGTTGATGCTTATCTGGCAGATGCGACAAGCACACCTATCGACTATGTGGATCCTTTAGAGCCAAGGAATAATTGGACTTCCCGTTCTGACGTAACTCCAGCATGGAACGATGCCGACACTGACGAACGTAAACTGGAAAAGATTATCACTCAAAAGTGGTTCAATAACTTTACCAATTCACTCGAAGCATGGACTGACCACCGCAGGACAGGATATCCTAAACTGCCTTACAATACCAGAAACGACAGTAGTGCCGACTGGGGTGTAATACCTGCAGA
This sequence comes from Bacteroidota bacterium, assembly GCA_013203755.1. Classification (GTDB taxonomy): domain Bacteria; phylum Bacteroidota; class Bacteroidia; order Bacteroidales; family Prolixibacteraceae; genus Draconibacterium. The sequence goes on along the minus strand of JABMPI010000310.1, from coordinate 3,500 downwards.
TGAATTTATTAAAAGGATACCATTTACAAATGGTGAACGCGATAATAATAAAGATGGAGTAGCCGATGCTACTACCAAACTGGGAGGACCAGATTTAATTAGCACCCGTTTGTGGTGGGATACAGGCGGTTCGAATTTTTAATAGTTTAGTTTAGTTTAGTTTACAATTAGATTAGAGAGTAAAGCCGCTTCATTTGAACATGGAGCGGCTTTTACAATATTGAGTATCTTATATTCTTTTCAGAACCAGATTATATAATTAAAACAGGCAAGTAATAAAAACAACAGACTTTTACTTCTTTTGAATTTATAAATTTATTTATTACAATAATTTAGTAATCCGTAGTAAATAAATCAGGGAACCTTCCTTTTACCCCCTTTTCCCGATAATAATCTTTCATACGCTTAATGTCTTCCTTTGCATCTTCAGTAAGTTCAAACTTCACACCAACAGTAACTTCCTTTTTTCCCCAATCGTAACTACCCAAATAAACCGGGACTTTTGCTTCTTTGGCAATAATATGAAATCCGGCCTTCCAGTTTTTTGTTAATTTTCGTGTTCCTTCGGGAGAAATAGCAAGGTGCAAATGTTCTCTTTCGTTAAAAAGTTGAATAACCTGCCGGATTACATTTGCACCTTTGGAACGGTCGATTGGAACTCCACCCATCCCTCGTAATATTGAAGAAACAGGCCAAAAGAAAAATTCCTTTTTAATTAAAATATTTGCTTTTCCACCAAGAGAACTATAATATAGCCAGGAAATAATAAAATCCCAGGAACTTGTATGTGGCGCCCCAATAATAATACACTTATTTTCAGGAGCGATCCCACCCACCATTTTCCAACCAAAAATTTTAAGCAAAAATTTGCTAGTTTCCTTCATTATAGTTTATGTTTTTAAGTTCAATATTAATTGCTCCTGCATATTCCTTCAAAAGTGAAACAGCTAAATCTGTGGCTTCTTCCAATTGAGGAGTAGCAGCATAATCAATAATAACCATCAAAAATCGTTTTGTTTGCATTGAAACCGAAGTTCTAACCGAATCGCTTGTAGGTGTTCCAAACGCGCCCTTTTCATCACGAAATACAGGTAAAAATTCAATGTTTAAATCTCCTCTTCCTATTCCGGAATAGGGTTCTTCATTTTCGCCAATTCCAAATACCACTTCGCCTTCAATTTTTTCGGCATCGTAACCGCCAATAGAAAAACCGGTTGAAATAGAAACCAGATTCAACAAATCAACCACATTATTTATTTGGTAGATTTCGTTGCGCTTTAAAACTCTACGAAGAAGCGCTTCCGCAGAAAGACGATACCTGGCAGGATCTTTCCCACATGCTTTATATGCTTTTCGCGATACCGAAATTGCAGGCAGCTGACTAATTTGTTCTACTTTAAAACGATCCGAAATTTCAATTATTTTTTGTTGAATTTTGTTCCACAACAATTCATTTTTCGCTTCCAGCTGAACATCACATTCAATACAAGAAAGTTCAATCCCCGAAACTTTTACTGCCAGTTCGTTTGAAATAATAATTTGTTGCATCCCGATTTGTAATTATCAAGTTGTTTAATAAAAATAAAAGCAGCATTTAAAGTTTTTTAAAATTGCTACTTTAATTATCAGAATAAAACCTAAAACTATATAAAATGAAAAGAAAATTTCACCTAATCATTTTTATTTTGTCAATTGTATTTAACATTTCGGCATAAATCCGATTACAGTAAAATAGGATTAGTTTAGATTTCCAGTGGAGTCTGTTTTAACAATATAAGTAGGAAGTTCAGAATTGAAGCTATACTACACAAAAAACTCCATTAATCAAATTACATTTTGCCTTATCAGGCGGATTTCACTCTTTGCCTTAACGCAAAGAGTAAACAGAAAAGTCAAGCATGAATTTGAAATCCACCTACTTTTTAATGTGATCCATAAGATATATATCTTATCAAAAATAAAAAGGATTCTATCTTCATGGTATAAACATAAAAGATAGAATCCTTTTTTCAGTTCGGGAATTAGCAAAAAAAATGGATTCTAAAATTAGAATCCATTTTTTAATATTTCGTTGTTAAACTACTTCCACATTAAATGCTACTGGTCCTTTGTCGCTATCTTTAATTTCGAATTCGACAGCTTGACCCGCTTCCAAGGAAAAGACATTGTCTTTTACTCCAGAACGATGCACAAATAAATCTTTGTTGTCTTCAGACTGTATAAATCCAAATCCTTTTACAGCATCGTACCATTTTACGGTACCTTTCATTACTGATTAGTAACGTTCCCTTTGTTGATATCCACCACCGCTGCCACCGCGACGATCACCTCCGCCACCACCGCGACGATCACCTCCGCCACGATTATCGTTCTCGCGTGGTTTTGACTCGTTTACTTTGATGTTTCTACCGCTTACTTCGGCATTGTTTAGTTCTTTGATAGAGTTGTTTGCTTCGTCGTCATTTGACATTTCAACAAAACCAAAACCTTTGCTTCTTCCAGAAAATTTGTCTGAAATAATTTTTGCAGAAGTTACTTCACCATACTCTTCGAAAATCTCTTTTAAATCTTCCTCGCCTAAATTGAACGGAAGATTTCCAACATAAATGTTCATGTGTTCCTATTTAAAAAATTAATAAATCTCTATTTCTATTGCCAGATCTATTCACTAAAAAGTTTACTCCCACAATTAGAAGTGTATCGAAAAAAAAGGAATTCCTGGATTATCAATAAAATATCGTGGAGAAAAACAAGAAAGGAGAGCTGTCCGGACTGTCTTACAAAATTCAATAAAAAAAGATCAACTGTTAATCGGCAGACAATCCTAATGTTAAAAACACTTAACTATCTATAAATTAACGCACCAAAGGTAATCTAATATTCCAATAAACAACCGCTATTCAAAAATTATTTAATAATTGAACTACGTTTAGTAAAAACCAGTTAATAGGGTTGATAATCAACAGCTTCAGGATAATAAATCTCTAATTACTACACTACTAATAAAGCATCCAAAAATTGGTGGCATGTATGAAATTGTTCCAACCGTTGACATTTTGTTTTTCCCCTCTTCCAAACGAACTGCTTCTTCATTTATTTTTTCTGAAGAGAAGACTACCATAACACCCTTTTTAACACCATGTTTTGACAAGCGTTTGCGTAACATTCTACCCAACTTACAATTGTACGATTTCGAAATATCGGTAATCTCAATAGCCGAGGGATCCATTTTCCCACCTGCACCCATTGAGCTAACAACCTTTAGACCTATTTGAATAGCTTCATAAATCAAGAATACTTTGGGAGTTAAAGTATCAATGGCATCCACCACATAATCGAAGGGTTGGCTTTTTAATAATTCGACAATTTTTTCGTGTTCAATAAAATCATTTATAACTGTGAGTTCTATGTCAGGGTTAATATCAAGAAACCTTTCAGCTAAAATTTCTGCCTTTGGTTTTTTAAGGGTACTAATTAGTGCTGGGAGTTGTCTATTTCGG
>JABMPI010000309.1 GCA_013203755.1 Bacteroidota bacterium | reverse complement strand
GTGAAGTTGAACTGCCACCCGATTGATAATTTATTTGACAACACAAATTAATTCTCATTATATAGGTAATAAAAAGAATAATGGGAATTTGTTGCCCACCCATTAGCAAATGTAATGGAAAAAAAAGGGACATTACAGATACGTTATGTGGCATAAAAGATAAGAAATATGGATACAATAAATAGTATTATTGAGTTTGAACTTGTTAAGATTGGAAAATACTCGCTTACCATAGGAATATTACTAACTGTTTTATTTGTAATTATCTTTGCTAAGGTAGTATTATGGATAGTGAAAAAAATATTATTTCGTAATAAAAAACTTAGAAAATTTGAAGAAGGAAATTTACATTCATTATTTCAGATAACTAAATATGTAATTTGGATTTTTGCTATAATAATAATCTTAGACACAATTGGATTAAAACTTAACGTTTTATTAGCTGGCTCTGCCGCATTACTTGTTGGTATAGGACTTGGTTTACAAAATACATTTAATGATTTCATTTCTGGAATAATTTTACTTTTTGAAGGCTCAATAAAAGTTGGAGACATTTTAGTGATAGACAATGACGTTGTGAAAATACAAAAAATTGGACTGAGAACTTCTGAAGTAATAAACAGAGATGACATAGTGATAATTCTTCCAAATTCTTTAATCACAACAAATAAAGTTATTAATTGGAGCCATCAGTCAAAAAAAACAAGGTTTAGAATTAATGTTGGAGTTGCTTATGGCAGTGATGTTGATTTGGTATTAGAAATACTGCAAAAAAGTGCATTGGAACATCCAGAAATTAGAGATAGGTCATCAATAAATGCACGGTTCTTAAATTTTGGAAATTCCTCTTTAGATTTTGAATTATTGTTTTTTAGCAAAAATATTTTTCGGATAGAAAATGTGAAATCTGAAATTAGAATAATAATCAATCGAAATTTTATTGAAAATAATATAACTATTCCATTTCCTCAAATTGACTTACATTTAAAATCAAATAATACAGAGATATTGACAAAATGAATGATAACGCCACATAACAAAGGCTCAAAAACAAGCGGGAGGAAAGTGCTAATATGAAACGAATTACATTAAATAAACGATATTACAGACTTGAAAGTTGGTGCGTTGAAATGCCCGCCAATTTTTAGCCAAACCGTTGTGCACCATAATAACAGACCGTACCTACGATGATAGCTGATTCAATTACAATAAGACCAATAAGAGTGGATGAATGGCTTCCAGACAGGTGTTTGACTGGATTAGAGCCATTTGATCCGGATTCTCATTTGCCTGAATCTGGTTGTCCAAATCTAAATTACTTTCAGAAAAATAATAGAGAGACTTTAGTGAAATTATATCAGTTGACAATTAAAAAGTATGGTGGATGTGGATTTGTAGCATGGGATAAAAATAAAATAATTGCCTACCATAACTTTTTTCCAGTGGAGATAGCTCAAAAAATTAAATTATATGGCTATGGATTTGATTCACTCCAACCAGACAATATACTGATTCATAATTGTCTTACCATCGTAAAGGGAGACTATTTACGAAAAGGAATATCAAGTCGGTTAGTAAAAGAGTCAATAAATTGGGCAAGAGAAAATAATTGGAAAAGATATGAAGTACATTTGGTCTTACCTGACTGCGAAAAAGGATGGCAATCTGACCAAAAAAGTTGTTTGTCTTTTTGGAAAAGATTTGGATTTAAGATATTTAAGGAATATGACGCTGACAAAGCAACAAAACAATTTTATGGAGTAACAAAAAGATATTCAATGTATTTATCACTTGATAAAGATTAATAATTGTATGATAATTAACAAATTACGGTGCACAATAACCAGGGCTTTATGCGGCCGGCACTGCCTGTCCCGAAAATCGGGAACCCAGCATTGAGCCCCGGTTGAACAAAAGCCACTTGGCAGTTGCATGCTATGCGGATTGAATTTCTTTTTTACATTCTGTTATACTCAATTCAGATAGCTTTTCTGGAATTGAGCAAAGTGAAATCCCCTGCTGGTGCGCGATTGTATCGCGTTCCTTTTAGTTCTTGTTAATATAAACTCAACACGATGCAATCGTGCAGTAGCGGGGGAATACAAATTACAAAAATTAAATTAAAGAGTAAATTAGGCCTGGTATAAAAACCGAAAAACTATTTGGGTTGAGTACATACAAATCTCCACCAAACATTTTGTTTACTAAAATCTATTGCTAATTTTACTAGCCATTAAAAACCCGGTGACACCCGTGCAAAAGATTCCGTGAAGTTGAACTGCCACCTCAGAAATTAAAAAATCTGGGCTATCCCTTTAGCACATACAGTAAATACCAATGTTTATAGGCTTTTAACCAATTTGCTATATTCAATAGGTTTGTTTACTACGGCTTGTTTAATAAGAGCATAAAATAACAAACCTCTGCTTTTTGATTTTCTCCGATTGTGTCTAAAAACAAATTCGTCAAGGTAATATTGTAAATGATTTTTAGTCATATAACTTTGATGTGTTCCTAATAGCCACCGTTTTAATAGTGACGCTATTCTGTGTACATTGGGTAATATTTCTTCACCTTCAGAAAAAATATTTTCATTTGAAATTTCATGTATATATCCCATTCTTTTAATATCGACATAGCCTTTCCAGCCGTCTGTCGCTATCGTTGAGTTTTTACAAATATGCTCTTTTATAAATGGATTTAATATTTTTTTTGAAGCATCGGGAATTAAAGACAACCTTACTCTTCCTGTTCCAAATTCCTTTACTTCTACCGCTATCGCAACTAAAACCTTACCTTCAGCTCCTCGTCCTCTTTTTCCACTTTTCTTTCCGCCAACTAAAGTTTCATCAATCTCTATTCGTCCTGAAAGTTTTTCTCGGTTGGAAAGCACCATTATCCTTCTGAATTTATGTAACCAAGCCCATGCCGTTTCATAACTTCCAATTCCTAAAATTCTTTGCAAACCTTTTGCACTAACTCCATTTTTCTGAGCAATTATCCACCACATTGCCCTGAAAATAATAGTTAAAGGTAAGCGACTTTTATGAAATATTGTTCCCGATGTTACTGTAGTTTCTGCACGGCAAAATTTACAAATAATAACATTCCGAGAATTTACCCAACTCACATTATTGCCACATGCTACACATTTGAAACCTTCAGAATATTTTATTTTATAGAGAAAATCCCTACACTTCTCATCAGTTGAAAACATTTTCTCAAATTCTATTTGCGTCTTAGGATATTCCATGAGCCCCAAATTTACTCATTTATTCAGAATGTGCTAAAGGGATACCCCAGTTTAAAAAAATAGATTAATAATAGAGTTGCACAAAACATACTATACTCAATGCAGATAGTTTTTCGGTAATTTAGGCGTAGTTATTTTTATTCACAACAAAGCAAAAAACTGCGTTGTAACAGGTTACTACAAAGTTTTTTAATGAAGGTGTGGATAAAAAGAACAAGTATAAAAACCGAAAAGCTATTTGGTTT
>JABMPI010000308.1 GCA_013203755.1 Bacteroidota bacterium | reverse complement strand
CCATTGAAGAGGCACAAAAATTTGCTGATAAATATGGCATCAAAGAAGCAACAGATGATGTTGCAACACTTTATGAACGTGATGATATTGACGCTGCAGTAATTGGGACACCAAATAAATTTCACGCTCCATTCGCAATCAATTTTCTAAAAAATGGCAAAGATGTATTTTTAGAAAAACCAATGGCGATGAGTGCCGAAGAAGGTTTGACTGTTGCGGCTGCTTCTGAAAAATACAAGCAATTGGTTATGGTTGGTCACATGTGGCGTTTCGATACCGATGCAACTTATATTAAAGGTATTGTAGACTCAGGTCAATTGGGTGAAATCAAAAAAACCAAAGGCTACGGAATCCACGAGAATTGGGGACCAGCCGGATGGTTTGCTCAAAAAGAATTGGCTGGAGGCGGTGCTCTTGCCGATATGGGAGTTCATGCCATTGATACTGTTCGCTTTATTTTGGGCGATCCAAAACCGACCAAAGTTTATGCTAAAATTGGTACCTATTATGGCGATTACGATGTAGATGATTCAGGAATTGTAATGATTTCGTGGGACAACGGAACCGAGTCAATTATTGAAAGCGGATGGTGGCAACCACACATGGATGGCGCCGAGGCTGGTACAGGATTGTTTGGAATAAAAGGATACGCAAGTGTATTCCCAACTTTCATTAAAATGAAAATAGGGGATGTGCCAACTACCATTCAACCCAAACTTCCGGCACGTACCGAGCATTGCGAACAACCAATGTACACACGCCAAATGGAACATTATGTAGAGTCGATCAGAAATCGCACGCAACCTGTTCCAGGCTTGGTTGAAGGTCAGATTATATTAGAGATTGTTGATGCTGCTTACAAATCATCGGAAACAGGTGAAGTAGTAAACCTCTAAAAGCAAAACAAATTTTTAGGGGCTAATCAGAGTTGATTCAGCCCCTTTTTATTTCAAAAAAAAACAATTATGCTTTTGAACAAGAAGTATTCCAGATCGATGTTTATATTTTTTCCAGCAATAGCAATGATGCTGGGGTGGGGATTGCGTGGTCATATTGGTGGAGGCCCCTTGGGAGCAATGATTCCGGGAGCAATGGTTGCATTAACCATTTGTCTGTTGCTTGAGATACCGGCTACCCTCACGTCCGTAATTGTAGTTTTTGGGGTTGCCGGGATTGGTCTCGGTGGAGAAATGACTTATGGTCAAACTCTAAGTTTTTTGAGAAATCTGGACACAGTTTGGTGGGGGATTTTGGCGACTACTGTTAAGGGGGCTGTCTGGGGTGTACTTGGTGGAGCTGTATTGTCGATAGGTTTTGTATTCAGGAATCTTCCAAAAAAAACAATAGTTGTTGCATTTTTTGTGATGATGGCAGGTATGTTGCTGGGGTTTAAATTTATAAATGAGCCAATGCTGGTTTATTTCTCCGATCCGGCTAAACCGCGCCCTGAATCATGGGGAGCACTACTACTTGGGGCTGTTTCCTTAATCACTTACTTAAAATACAAAACTACAAGTGAAAATTTTAAAATTATAACCCGTTTTTCAATTTGGGGATTAATAGGTGGTGGATTAGGTTTTGGAATTGGTGGATTATGGATGGTATTGGGAGCTCAAATGCCAAAAGGTTTGGTGTTTCAAGCCTGGTGGAAAGCCATGGAACTAACTTTTGGATTTTTACTTGGCGGTGCTCTGGGTTACGCAGCTTGGTTAAGTAGAAAAGAGCTAAAAGCAATTGGAGAGGCAAGTGACAAAAAATCGGATTATTCATTTAAAACCGCGTATAAAGAGTTGGGTGTAATGCTATTAACCGGACTTTTCATTTTTGCAATTATTCCCTTTAGTTTAGAACCCTTTGTTGATGCTGCCAGTAAAAGTGATGGTTTTATTTTGTCCGGTCTTAGATCCGTTGCAAGAATGTTTGTGAATTATTCTTTTTACGGATTAATAATGGTTGCCGCAGCTTTATATTTTCCAAAGGCAGCCTGGCAATTGGGAATTACGCTTACTTTTTGTCATACTGTAATTGATTTGGTCGATGATCATTTTGTTGAAATATTTACTAATTCTCCCATTGTGGCGAGTGTACTTAGCATTCTAATCGCTACTTTTCTGGTGGGTTTAATTACTGCTTATTATCAGGGAAGAAGAAATCAAAACTTAACAATGTTTATGATTTTAACATGGTCGACTGTTTTCGTTTCAACTTTTAAAATTATATTTTATCCACAGAAAATGCATTTGGCGGGTCAATCGTTTAACGAAATTATTTTTGGTTTGTTTGTGGTTGATATTACCTTTTTAGTATTGGCTGTTATTGTCACCTGGATGGCGTTTCGTAAGGTTCAAGCTTGCTGATTTTTTTTAAGAAAAGTTTTTTTTATAATGAGTTTTCAGCATTCGTATTCGAATTAACTGTAAGCTCATTGTTTTTTAGTTTAGAATAATATCTTTGCTAAATCATTTTAGCAAAACCTATAATCACAAAATGAAAAAAGTATCATTAAATGATATCGCTCAACGACTGAATGTTTCAAAAACATTAGTCTCACTTGTTTTAAGTGGAAAAGGAAAAGAGCACCGTATTAGTGATGATGTATGCAAGAAGGTGATAGAAGTGGCAAAGGAAATGAATTATCGTCCCAATCAGATCGCCAAAGGTTTACGAACCGGAAAAACAAATACCATAGGTTTAATAATTGCCGATATTGCCAATCCTTTTTTTGGGAAATTAGGTCGTGAAATTGAAAAGGAACTGGCTAAACAAGGGTATCGGGTTATGTTTTGCAGTTCCGATGAAAGTGCTGAAAAGTCGAAAGAGCAAATTGAAATGCTCTTGCAGGGGCAGGTTGATGGTTTTATAATTTCACCTCCACGAAATAGTGAAGACCAAATTCGTAGTTTGGAACGCAGTAATAAACCATACGTATTAATCGATCGTTACTTTCCGGAGATTGATTCAAGTTATGTAGTTATCGATAATCAGGAAGCTGCATATAAAGCAACCATGCATTTAGTTCATAAAAAATATAAAAAAATTGCTTGTATTACAATCAATGCTGATTTGGTCAACATGCGGGATAGGCTGAATGGCTATAAAAATGCATTGCGGGATTCTGGATACGAGGCAGACGAAAACCTGATTAAAATATTACCATTTTCGCACGAAAATAATGATGTGTTTAAGGCAATAAAAGAGCTGGTTGGTAAGAATAAAAATGGTGTTGATGCAATTTTTTTTACAACCAGCAAAGTAGGTATTATGGGAATTGAAAGTTTAAGCAAATTGGGGCTTGTAATACCCGATGATGTTGCAATGGTAAGCTTCGATGATCCTGATTCTTATAAAATTTGTTACTCTCCGGTAACTACCATTGCTCAGCCGCTTACAGATATTGGAAAAATGGCAGTAAAAGTTCTCTTGTCTGAGATTATAAACCCAATGAGCAGCATTAAAAATCAAAAAATTACTTTAAAAGCGAATTTTATTATTCGTAAATCTTGTGGCTCATAATTTTTTTTTATATTCGCTAAACCGTTTTAGCTTTAGAGGATTATGAAT
>JABMPI010000307.1 GCA_013203755.1 Bacteroidota bacterium | reverse complement strand
TTCCTGCACCACTTTCTTTTCCATCGCCCCAATAATACCGCGTTAAACCGCCTAATGTAGCACCTCTTCCACCTGTTCTGTTTCCTGAATAAGCGCGACCACTGGTGGTAACAAACATGGTGTGAATATTTTGCGAAGCCACATCATAAAAAAGTAAATCCATTATAATCTGCGTCTTTTTTGCCAACTCTTCATCTTCTGCAAAATCGATAAGATTGATTAATGCTCCAATATCTTCTTTGTAGTAGACACCCGAATTAAACTCAATAAAACCATAATTCCAACGCATTTCCAACCAATCGAGCGCACGTTTTTTTGCTTTCTCCATGTGCTGCTTTCCGGTTAATCCACTGCTCGGGAAAACTGTGTCCGGGTATAGCTGACCAAGCAAATACTCCGCAGACGCAAAAAGAATTTGGTGATTTTCGCTCCAGTAGCACATTGAGTTTGCTCCTGGCTCATCCCACCAATAACGGAAATTGAAAAGCACGTCTTCAATTTTTGATTTATAATCTTGTGGAATTTGGTCGCCTGCTTCATATAAAATTCGGATTGTATTTACCAATCTGAAATCGGAACAGTCGTATTCGCCTTTTATGTATTCCAATGTCTCGTCTAATCGATTCCAAACAATATTTGTACTATCGTTTGCCAATTCCCATTGTATTTGATTATGGTCGCCACCTAACCTTCCCGATGGTTTCATAGGAATGACCTCATACTTTGATATCCTGATAAAATCAACGATTAAGGTTGAAATTATAAATAATAAAAGAAGTAAAAGGAGGTGTTTGATTTTGATTTTTTTCTTTTTTATAGTCATATTATGTTTTCTTCTTTTTTATTGAATATACTTTGAGATAATTATTTTTATGGAACGCAGATGACACAGATTGTTACGATTCTCGCTGAGAGATCGCTGCATATCAGTTAAATCTGCGTTATTAGCGTTCTGGTTTTAGTTTGAAATAGTTATGTGGTTTAAGAAGCTCTCAAAAGTATTTATTCCCTTTTCTCTTGCATTTGCCGAAGTTATCCAGGTTGTTAAACTTTTTGTTGGTTTTGAAATTAGTAAATGTTGGTCGCTGTCATCCAATTGTTTTTCAAAATCGTTTTTATTAAAAAGAATGGCTGCTGCTATTTTAACTTTTTCTGCTGCCACATCTTCGGGGTGAATTCCCCAGGTTGCTATGTAATTGTCTTGTTTTTCAACTTTTAAATTTTTGAAATAGTTGATTCCAGTAGCAAATTGAACTTCTTCTCCTGTGTTTGAAAACGCCTCTACTTCTGCTTCGCGCTTATTTGAGAAAACAGTTACCCGAACCAAAATATCTACTTTTTTACCTTTGAACGAAACTCCTTCTGACAACATTTCCATATAAGAAATGTCTCCTTTAGTAGCTACTTTTGCCGAACGTTTTGAAACCGGATGAAGTGGAACAACCTTTTCGCCGTCCCATAATTTTACACCTCCAAGTCCTACAGATTTTCCTACTTTGTAATAGTCTGCTCCCCAACCTGCCAGTTGTTCTTTTTTCGAAGGATACCATTTTTTATCCCGAATTTCAAGTCCAGGTTTTGCCTTCGAATAAACATCAATTGCCGTTTTTTTATCGAAATATATTCGATATCCAAGCCACTGGTTTTCTACCGCCGGACCGTGATGACCAAGTTTTGTAAACAGGTTTCCTGATTCTGATTCAATTTCTGTGAGGTAATTGGCTTTGTCTTTTTTCAAAAAAAGGCTAACATCTGTTTTGTTTTGGGCGAAACCAAGAAAACCTATGATTATAAGTAATAATATAAGTAATACTCTCATGTATATTTTTATTCATCCGTCTAGCGGTTTAAAGCCGCTTGACGGGTTTGGCTAATTATTTTTCTTTTTCAAGTTTATTCGGATAATGATCTACCAATTTCCCATTCGGATAATAAATATCGTGTGTGCTTCTAATTGGGATTTTCAAAAAATGAAATTCAATAAATTTCATATACTGTTCCCAGTCATACAATTCAAGTCCGTGAACTCCGGAACGCACATGGTATCCAATTGAACTTTGTATAATTGGTTGGTTGATTGCTGGTTGTTTTTCAGATGTAAATGCCACTTCTTTCCCGTATAAATTATAAGCAGGTGTAGCATTGTAAGTCCCAATCCATTGTCCTTTTTGGTCGGCCCACAAATCGTGCTGTGCATTGCTCACATAAAAAGGGCGCGGAGCCATAGTTGTTAGTAAACTGTGTTGGTCAACCGGCATCTCGTGTACATTTGTAGCATATTTATTTGCATTTCGGCAAATCCAGGTTGGAAGATAATCGCACATGTTTTGTAGGGTTTCGCCATATTCGCGTCTCCAAATGGCATCTCCTCCATGACCAGCAGTGGCAAGTAAAGCCATTCCAAAACGTTGATCGGTAACAGCTGCCCATAAAGCAACTTTTCCGCTAATTGAACATCCCAGTGTCGCAACTTGCTCAGTATTTACATTTTCATCGGTTTCCAAATAATCCATTCCTGCGCGGAGTGCGTAAGCCCAAATAGCAATCATTCCCCACTCATTTTCTTGAGTGAATTCCTGACCAGATTTGAAAAATAAATTTGTAATTCCGCCACTCACTTTTCCTTCCGGATTTCCACGGTCGTTAGCAAATGCCTGATAATCTACAGTTGCAACGCCAATACCTCTGGTCATAAGTTGATGCAACGGAATTCCATTTCTAGTTTCTCCGTAACTCTGCGGACTATCCAAAATCAAACCTTTACGTTTTATATCGCCGCCATTGGCCAATAAAATTACCGGGATTTTTTTATTGGAGTTATTCGGGACAAACAAAACGAGTGGCATTGTAACTTTTCCGATTTCATTTTGAAAAATAATTTC
>JABMPI010000032.1 GCA_013203755.1 Bacteroidota bacterium | reverse complement strand
TCGTTAAATGCAATTTTTGCTGCATCAAATCCCTCTCTTCTTAATTCCAGATCACCGCGTGCAACTGCATCTTCGTACGCTTTTTGAGTTGCTAAAAGTTGTGCCATCAAAGTTCCAATTTCATCAATTCGCCCTTGCGGATACGTCTCTTCCGGTTTTACTGTAAATGCAGTGCGATATTCATTGCGTGCATTTTCATATTCCTTTGCATTAAAGAAATTGTCTGCTTTTGTAATTGCATCTAAGTAGTTTTTGTCTTTTTCGGCTTGAATGGCTGCTAATTTCTCGCCTTCAGCAGCAGCAGCTTCAGCTAATCGGGCTTGTTCAGCAGCCTGTTTCTCGACAGCAACTCTCTCTTGTTCAGCGATTATTCCGTCTATTTTTGTAATCATTTCCGGAGGATAAGTCTCCTCCTGTTTTATTTGTCCGGCATCAGCAAATGCAGTTTTTGCTTTTGCGTAATTTTTCTGTTGAAACAATGCATCAGCTTTTACAACAGCTTGCTGGTAGCGTTGATTTGTTTTTGTCAATTGCTGTAAAATCGATTTTATTTCATTTACTTTTCCCTTTGGGTATTTTTCCTTCGGTTTTACAGCCAATGCCTCAGTATATTTATTTTTGGCATTTTCGTAGTTACTTCCTAAAAATAGATCATCGGCTTGAGCAATCAGTGATTTGTATTGAGAATCTGTGCCTAACGTTGCAAGTATTCCAATAATCTCCTGCACACGGTCTAAAGAATGTTTATCGCTGCTTTGAATTTTCAAGGCATCTTGATAAAACGATTTTGAAGCTTCGTAGTTTTCGGAAATAAACTGATTATCTGCTTTATACACTAAATCTGCAAAACTCTCTTTTAAATCTAATGTTGTAGTAATTTCCTGAATACGTTTTTTCGGATGCGATTCGTTTGGAAACAAAATGCTTGCTTCCTGATAGTCATTTAATGCTTCGGGATATAGTTTTTTCTTGTACGATTTATCAGCAGCATTCACTAATTTATCATACTGCATTCTATCTGTAATCTTTTTCATTTCAGCCCTGACTTCAGTAATTTTACGTGTTGCCAGAGGATCACCCGGTCTGTAATTCAATGCATTTTGATAGGATGCCAGGGATTTATCGTAGAACTGCTTTTCAAACATACTTTCTGCCTGAAACATTGCTTGTTGGTAATTTTCTTGCTTTTGCAGATTATTTACCTGAGCAGCCAAAATTCCATTTATCTCATCTATTTTACTTTTTGGATATTTTTCGTTTGGTTTAATTTGAAGCGCTTCCTCATATTTTCGAATTGCCTCGGTATATAATATCTCATTAAATGATTTATCTCCCTGAGCAATTAAATCAACATATTGCGTTTCAGACTGTTCCCTGTTTAATAAATCGCTAATTTTTTTTACTTGCCCAAGTGCATAACTGTCCGCAGGTCTGATGGATAATGCACGGTTGTAAGAATTCCTTGCATCGGAATAATTTGTCTGATTAAATAACAAGTCGGCCTCTGTTATAAGTGTGACAAATCGTTCAGCCAGCGCCTTATCCAATTCTGAAGCTACCATTATTAAACCCAACAAATCATTAATTTCCGCAATTCTGTCTTTTGGAAACTGTTCGCTTGGAAATATTTTGCTGGCTGCTTTAAAACCATCCAATGCTGCTAAAAACTTTTCATCGCTAAGCTCTTTTCCTGCCTGTTCCAGCAATTTATTATACTCTCTTCGCAATTCCGCGATTTCTGCGCGGGTTAATTTCGACAAGTAATCTGCTTCTTTTCCAATCATTTTAGATTGAATAATAGCCTGCTCTATTAGCTTTTTTATTTGAGCATCGTTATAATACAACTCCGAAATAAAATTATCTACATTCTCACTGTAGTAAATTTTAAGAATCGTTTTTTGTGAAAATGTTTTATCCACTCCGGGTACTTCGGTAAACAAATTAATATTTCCAGGAAATGGTGGAAATTTCGGGTCGGATTGCAGAACATTTTTGGGAACTTCTGTATCAATAGCAATTTTTTGAGAAAAATTATTCTCAAGTTCAAAAATCAACTCAAACTTATGATTGTAATTTAACTCAACTTTATAGCGTCCGTCGGCACTTATTCCGTAATTATCCAAACGTCTGCCATCCTGGTACATCTGAATTATTGCTCCTTCCACACTCCCCTCCTGAACACTAATTTTCCCTTCAACGGCTAAACCATTGCTTCTTTGTGCAAAAGCATTACTAATTATAAAAATCAGAAATAAACTTATCGTAATTTTAAGATATAAAACCCTCATGAAAATCAATTAATTCAATTAAGCAAAACGCTACTACTTCCGAGATATTGCCTTTTTTGTAATTCACAAATTACCTCTACCAAATAATATTTATTACCGGTGAAAGATAAAAAAATTATACTTCGAACTGCTAATGAAACCCTACATATACTCACAGTAACTTCGTAAAAATAACCATTATTAAGAAAGGTGTATTTTACAGAGCCATTATATGTTGTAAAATAATAAAAACATATTTAACTTGTGGATGAGCAACTAACGAACAAAAAAATAAAATTGATTAAACGATAAATTATTCAACGCTACAAAATTCTTTGTTTTTAATGTCAACAGTTAAACTATTCCTTCTCGCCTGTAGAACTCACAAATAATCATCTTTTTATGTAGTAAAATTCAAAATATATTTCTCTCCGTATAAATATCTATATTTTCAATATCCCTAAAAACTCAGTAATTAATGCCGGAGAAAATCCAGATTACTTATTAAAAACAGGCAATTTTAACCTTCTCAATCAGCAATTAATCTTACTATTCTTACTCCAACAGCACTAATTTTACACTAACAATTAAAAACAATAATTGAACAAAAAAAGAGATAAATAAAATTTTACATAAATTCTAAAATTACAAATTATGAAACTATTATTATTAATCGCATTTGCAGCAGCCTTCGTTGGCCTAGTAATCTCAGTGATTAGATTATTTAAATTAGTGTTTAAAACTAAAACCAGACCATATTAAATAAATAAATAAATAGATTCTAAGTAAAAAATTACATGACAATATCCAGCGAGTACTAAAAGATTACATAAATATTATTTGATATTCATCATTTCGCTTGGTTACAATTTTAAAACATTAAGGTATCTAATTTGAATATTTCTAATATTCAAAAAGCACCGGATATTAGTGCTTATGTATTTGATAAGGTAAAATATCTTTTTTACAATAATTCAAATTAGTTACAAGTTACAGATATATTTTTTGAGGGTGGGGAATTAAACCAAACATGTAGTTGTTTTTACAATTATTTTGTTTGGTTTTAATTTTTTTACTCAATCCAAATTTATTTTAAAATAAAGAAATTTTTAAAGTGGACTAAGTATGGAAAACAATATAATTTCGCATTTGTATTTTTACCCCTAAATCCCCTTTAGGGTGTTGGGGGTGTGGAATACGACAATAAATTATTTCCATTACTTATATCTGTAGTAGAGCCAAGGAGTACCAACTGGCTGGCAGGTTTAGCTAACTTTATTTCGGTAAAGAAGCCGAAAAACGTCTTTTCCATATTTCACTCCACTGTCATCCGTAATTAACAGATGAAATCTCCCCTAAATTCCTATAGGAGAATACATAGAAACCCATAATAAACCACGAGAAATTAATTGATTAAAATCCCTTCACTCTAAAACCACTTGAGAACAACCAATTTTTATTTCAGCTTATTTTCGGAGTTTTAAATTCAATATGATTAAAAAAAATATTACTTATTCCTAATTAATTTAATTAGAAATGTATTAGTTTGGCAATTATTGAACATATTTCCAAAAAATTATCTGAATGAATCGCAAAATATCCCTTTTTACGGCATTACTTCCAATACTTATATTAATAGGCATGTTAACCCTAAATGTTCTACTTTTTGAAGATACATTAGGGGGAGCCAACCAAATTGCACTGATAGTTGCCGCGGCTATTGCTTCAGTAATTGCTATTCGTTTAGGATTTAGCTGGGAAGATGTTAAGAAAAAAATAGTTTCAACAATTGGATCTGCAATGCCCTCCATTATTATTTTACTACTAATTGGCTCACTTGCCGGCACATGGATGATAAGCGGAGTTGTTCCGGCAATGATTTACTATGGTCTGGACATAATTAGCCCAAGATTATTTTTATTTACCGCTGTGGTGGTAAGTGCAATTGTTAGTGTTGCAACAGGTAGTTCGTGGTCTACAATTGCAACTATTGGTATTGCCTTATTGGGAATTGGCAAAGCAATTGGAATTGGTGAACCTATAGTTGCTGGTGCAATTATTAGTGGCGCCTATTTTGGTGATAAAATGAGCCCTTTGAGCGATACAACCAACTTGGCTCCAGCAATGGCTGGTACCGATTTGTTTACACATATTCGATATATGACTTTTACTACAGTTCCGTCGATGGCAATAACATTAATCGCTTTTTTAATTATTGGGTTTAACTACGATTTTTCCGAGGCAACGGTAAATGTTGAAAATGTAAAAATTGCAATAGATGGCGTTTTCAATACCAGTTTCCTATTATTTCTGGTTCCTGCAATTTTGTTAACTGTTATTGTAATGAAAATACCTCCCATACCAGCTTTGTTTATTGGTACCTTATTGGGTGGAATTTTTGCAGTAATTTTTCAACCAGAAATAATAAATCAGGTTTCGGGAATTACAGGAAATTATGCAAAATCATCCTATTACTCGGTAATGCAATCTATGTTTGGCAATGTAAGTTTAACTACTCCCGATGAAGGTGTAAACGACTTATTAAGTACTTCTGGAATGCGCGGGATGTTAGATACAGTTTGGTTGATACTTGCAGCAATGATATTTGGTGGAGTTATGGAATCGGCAGGATTATTAAAACGAATTACACAACCAATTATTAAATATGCAAAAAGCACCGGAAGTCTTGTTACCTCAACAGTATTAACCTGCATCTTTTTTAATACAACGGCTTCCGATCAATATATTGCATTGGTTGTACCCGGAAGAATGTTCCGTAAAACTTACCATGACAAAGGATTAAAACCAGAACTTCTTAGTCGTACGTTGGAAGATAGCGGAACCATGACCTCTGTATTAATTCCATGGAATACTTGTGGTGCCACACAATCGCGTGTTTTAGGAGTTGATACATGGGCCTACGCACCTTACGCTTTTTTTAATATAATTAGTCCGTTAATGACTATTTTATTTGCTTATTTGAATATCAAAATCAGAAGGTTTACAGATTCAGAAAAAGAAAATAAAGTGGTTTAAGCTGAATTTAAATCAAATAATTCCTCGTTACTTGCCCCGAAGAAAGTCAACTTTAAGAATTTTCTTTATTAATAACTTATTATCCCCATGCATTAAACCTAAATTGCATTTTTCAGTCTGAATACAAGTAACCAAAAACTAATTCAAGATGAAAACTAATCCAATTTCTCTTTTCATTTCATTTACCCTTCTTCTTTACGTTCTAACTACTTCGGCACAAAGCAAAAAAGAATTAGATAACTGGTCGCAATGGCGCGGGCCATTAGGAACCGGAGCAGCAGTAAAAGGAAACCCACCCACAGAATTTAGCGAAACAAAAAATCTGAAATGGAAAACTACCATTCCAGGAAAAGGGCATGCAACACCCATTGTATGGGAAAACAAGATTGTTATTCAAACCGCAGTTGAAACCGCAGAAAAGGTGGAATTAAAAACGGATAAACCGGAAAGCGAAGGACAAAGAAGAATGTCGGGAACCAAAACCGATGCTATTCACGAATTTAAGGTAATTCTTGTAAACCGGGAAACCGGAAAAATAGAATGGCAAACCACCGTTGCCAAAGAGTGGCCGGAAGAGAGTACACACAATTTGGGAAGTTGGGCATCTAATTCGCCTTGTACCGATGGAGAATTTATTTATGCCTATTTTGGTTCGCGTGGACTATTTTGTCTCGATTTTGAAGGCAACATTAAATGGGAACGAGATTTTGGTCAGCTAGAAAAAAATATGAGTTTTGGCGAAGGCAGCTCACCCTACTTATACAAAAACAGACTTTTTATTCAATGGGATCACGAAGGAGAATCTGTTTTGTATGCCATTGATAAAATTACCGGAAAAGATGTGTGGAAAGTAATTCGCGACGAAGGAACTTCGTGGGCATCTCCGTTTGTAATTGAAGCCAATGGAAAAACCCAGGTGATTACAAGCGCAACATCACAAGTTAGAAGTTACGATTATAATACTGGTGAAATAATTTGGACCAGCACAGGTTTAACGCGAAATGTAATTCCAGTTCCGATTTATGAAAATGGAATTTTATATGTAATGAGTGGTTTTCGTGGAAATGCCTTGCAAGCAATAGATT
>JABMPI010000306.1 GCA_013203755.1 Bacteroidota bacterium | reverse complement strand
TTTCATATGATTATAATTGTTTGTTTTTTATGGTATCATATGGAACTCGCTTATAATCATCCTCCTGTGTGCAAGAAATTTTACATGCTCGTTTCATCTCATTAAAACTGTTTATCTTCAAAGGGGTTCGATGCCTGCCTGGCTTGCGCAGTCAGACAGGGAACTTCCACTGTTTTAATTTTGCTTGTTTGCGGAACATATTGCATGGTCGTTTCATAATGGTTTATTTAAACCTTATATTTGCGCTTGTTAACAAAATATTGTCATGCAAAAAACTAAAATAATCAACAATACACTTGGGTGGGTGGTGTTTCTTATTGCCGCCACAACTTATTTTTTAACACTCGAACCTACGGTTAGTTGGTGGGATTGCGGCGAGTTTATTACCAGTGCATTTAAGCTGGAAGTTGGTCATCCGCCGGGCGCACCGTTTCATATGATTTTGGGTCGTGTATTATCCATTTTTGCTCCCGATGCATCAAAAGCTGCATTTATGGTAAATGCATTATCGGCAATCGCAAGCGCTGCAACAGTTATGTTGTTGTATTGGAGTATTGTTCATTTGGCAAAAAAGCTATTCTCTGCTGATAAGTTAACAAACGGTGAGCAATTTGCGGTTTGGGGGAGTGGTCTGGTTGGTGCTTTAGCATATACTTATACCGATTCGTTTTGGTTTTCGGCAGTAGAAGGAGAAGTTTATGCTCTCTCTTCGTTTTTCACAGCAGCTGTATTTTGGGCCATATTAAAATGGGAAAATATAGCCGAACAAAAATATTCAAATCGTTGGTTAGTATTAATTGCGTATTTAGTTGGTTTATCTATTGGTGTTCACTTGTTAAATCTATTAGCAATTCCTGCAATTGCTTTGGTCTATTATTTTAAAAAATATGAATTTTCGTGGAAGGGTGTAATTGTTGCTTTGGGTTTATCGGTTATTATATTAGGTGGAATTCAATATTTAATAATTCCGGGTGTTGCACGAATGGCTTTTATGTTCGATAAGGTTTTTGTAAATGGATTTGGACTTCCCTTTAATTCTGGAATTCTTTTTATGGTTGTGGCAGTTATTGCCGCTTCAGTTTGGGGGATTAGTTACACGAAGAAAAAGAATCTTGTAGTTTGGAATACGGCAATAACCATGGTAATTGTAATTTTAATTGGTTATTCCTCGTTTGCATTAATCCTCATTCGTGCAAATGCAAATCCACCAATGAACCAAAATCACCCGGATAATGCGTTTGCTTTATTGCGTTACTTAAATCGTGAACAATATGGTAATCGACCCCTTTTGCACGGACAATATTATACAGCGCCTGCAATCGCAAATGTCGGCGAAAAAGATCAATATAATAAAGTAGATGGAAAATATAAAGTTACCGGAACCTTGTCAGGAGGGACAAAATATGACCCAAAACTGGAAACATTTTTCCCACGAATGTATAGCAGTAAACCAGACCATGTAAAAGTTTATAAAGAGTGGGGAAAGGTAAAAGGAAATTCGGTTCGGATTAGGGAGAGAGGAGAGGTAAAAACTGTTATAAAACCAACTTTTGGCGAAAATCTACGTTTCTTTTTTTCTTATCAAGTAGGACACATGTACATGCGTTATTTTATGTGGAATTTCGCTGGACGCCAAAACGATGTTCAAGGTTATGGGAATTTCTCAAAAGGAAATTGGATTAGTGGAATTAATTTTTTGGATGAAGGGAAAATTGGTCCTTCAGAAAAAATGCCAGATTACATGAAAAACGACCCTTCGAGAAATGCCTACTATATGTTGCCTTTGTTGTTCGGATTAATAGGTCTGTTTTATCAATATAATAGAGGAAAAACCGGGAAAGAAGGATTTGCTGTTGTTATGATGCTTTTTATACTCACGGGCATTGCCATTGTTGTATATCTAAATCAGTCTCCCAACCAGCCACGGGAGCGGGATTATGCTTACACAGGTTCGTTTTATGCTTTTGCTATTTGGATTGGTTTGGCTGTTCCCGCCTTGTATTCTGTGGTGCAAAAAGTGATAAAAGGAGTGCCGGGCGCGGTACTTGTTACAGTAATTTCATTGGCACTTGTTCCGGGTGTTCTGGCTTCCGAAAACTGGGACGATCATGACCGTTCCGGGCGATTTATGGCACACGATTATGCTATAAACTACCTGGAGTCGTGTGCGCCAAATGCCATCCTTTTTACTTATGGCGACAACGATACTTTCCCGCTGTGGTATATACAGGAAGTTGAAGGAGTGCGACCGGATATAAGAATTATAAACCTGAGTTATCTGGGTATGGATTGGTACATTAATCAGCAGAAATGGGCTACCAACGACGCAGAACCCGTTCCGTTTTCTTTTGATAAAGAGCAATATTTTATGGGAAGAATGGATGCGGTACTGTTTCAAGACCGCATTAAAAGCTCTATTGAGTTAAGCGAGGCAATGGAGTTTTTGGGAAGTGATGACACAAGAACAAAAGTGAAAGTTAGCAGTGGCGAAATGATGGATTTTTTCCCTTCCCGCGATTTTCATATTACGGTTGACAAACAAAAGGTGTTGGAATCGGGTACGGTAAAACCAGAGGACGCAGATTTAATTGCGGACAAAGTAACATTCAGAATTAATAAAAGCTATGTAGTAAAAAGTGAAATGGCAATTTTAAATATGATTGCTGCAAACAATTGGGAGCGTCCAATTTATATCGATCACAGTTTACTTTATACTGGAAATATTTATTTTACAGACTGGTTGCAATTCGAAGGTTTGGCTTACCGTTTTGTTCCCATAAAAACTACTCCAAAAGGAATTGAGCGAGGAAGATTAGATTCGGATATTTTGTATGAAAATGTAATGAATAAATTTGTGTGGGGAAATGTAAACGATGCTGATGTTTATTTGGATGAATACAACAAAAAGGAGATAAAAATTATTCAGGCCAGGTATATGTTTGCCCGACTTGCACAAAGTTTAATCGAAAAAGGCGACAACGAAAAAGCAATAGAGGTATTGGATAAATTGTTTGAACTTTTTCCTGATAAAAAAATGCCTTTAACGTTTGATTCGTTTCCTGCTGTTGAAATGTATTACAGTGCCGGGGAAATAGAGAAAGGAAATGAATTAATACAGGTTTTGGCAAAAAATAGTTTTGATATGTTGGAGTATTATATTTCGCTACCCACAAACCTGGCTAATTCGGTTAAAGGCGAACAAAACCGGGAAATGTCTCACTTGCAGAATTTATTAATTCTTACCCGCCGGTACGAACAGCCGGATTTAAATAAAGAAATTGACGATAAATTAAAAGATTTGGTTGCTCGTTTAGAGTCTGAAATAGGTTCTTAATTTTTTGAAACTTTAGGGAATCTGATTGCGCAGTTTCTTTGCCAGTTTTGAGCCGCGTGAAATAATTCCTGCTGTTGAATGGTATCTCATTTCGTGTTCAATTGCAGCAAGAATTTCAGATTTTAATTCGGGCTCGTTCTCCGAGATATTAAATAATATTTGCATGGCATGAACTCTAACTGCAGGTGGTTCTTTGTCCGATTTAAGTGTAATTAAGCAGTAGTCAACTAAAAAACCCTGGTGTTTTTTAGCAATTGTATTCATACTAATTAGTTTCAGGAAATGGCGTTTTTTACTGCTGTTCTTTTCTTTTTTTAATTGAAGTGTCATTTCATCTAAAAAAGGCGAAAGTAGCTCCGGAGTAATATCATGAATTTTATCAACCACATAAGCAGCCCGCCAACTTTTTTGTTCTTTGTTATACAAAGCAATGTCAAGCAGTAATCGAAAATAGTTAGGATTATTAATTATTTCCTTAACCGTAATTTCTAAATTCTCCCATGAATTTAATATTTCAATTAAATCCTCTTTTGTCATATTTTGAGTTTGATACAAATATATAGATTTCGATATTTATCTCCGATAAACTTTTCTATTTTTAAACCATGTTAAAAGTTACTTGTGCAATAATAATTAGTAACAATAGAATTTTGGTAACTCAAAATAATGCTGCATCAGATCATCCTTTTCTGTGGGAATTCCCGGGAGGAAAAATCAAGCCTGGTGAATATGCAGCAGACTGTATTGAACGCGAAATTTTGGAAGAGCTTGAAATTGAGATTAAAATACTAAAAGGATTAACCTCAATTATTTTTGATTATGGATTCAAAAAAATAGAGTTAATTCCATTTCTCTGTTCAATTAAAAAAGGAAAAATAGAATTAAATGAACACAACGATTTTAACTGGTTAAAATTTGAAGAATTGGAAACTGTTGATTTTTCTGGTGCCGATTTAAAGTTGATCCAGCTAAAAGATAATTGCGATATTTTAAAAGAATATGTTAGGAAATAAATGCACAAGTCCTGACAAAACCCCAGTCCAGCCTACAATAGACATAATCATATAAAGCACAATGTGTTTACGTTTCGAATAATACTTGCTGGCTAAAAATGCACCCAAAGGAATTGTTAGAATAAATGGAGTTGCAAAAACAATTCCCCAAAACCCGTAGGTAGATCTGATTTTTGCAATAAACCGGCTTTTTCCTGTGAAAATTTTAGACGAATCTTGCAATAATTTTTTTTCGCACATGGCTTTGTACTTTACGCGGTAAACAGGAGGTGCAAACTTGCAAACATAAGGCCATATAAAATCGATGCCTCGAAGAACAGGTTTACTGAGGTAATAAAAAAACAGAAATCCACCAATTCCGCCAATTAAAACCGCAATTACCGCTTGTTTGTATTCAAGCCCAATAATCATTGCATACGGTAAAGTAAGGAAATATTTTACCGAAGCTAATAATATGACATGTAGGAATTTAATAACCATTTTTTAAATGCTAAACTGAATATATACTCAAACCAAATAACTTTTTGGTTTTTAAACTTGTGCTTTTTATCCACACCGTCATTAAAAAACTTTGTAGT
>JABMPI010000305.1 GCA_013203755.1 Bacteroidota bacterium | reverse complement strand
TTCATCCAACGAAGTGAGTAGTATTTTTTCTTTTATATTTAGTAATCGGGTTGCTAATTCTGTGTCAAAAAGTTTCTGAAACTGTTCATTTATTTGTTGAGATTCATTACTGGTAAAATCCAGTTGAATTTGATTATTATTGCTCAAAACAAGTTTGCCCCTATTTTGAAGTTCTGGTTTTAACCATTCAATCCAAAGATTTAGCAATGCTACTTTTGAGATTTCGTTTTGCGGATCGATAAGCAATTCGATGGTATTCATCACAAACAAAGCACCTTTTGAAGCATGCAAAAATAAGGATTCGTTTGAAAGTACTGAAAGATTATATCCTTTGTTTTGGGGAAGATTGGCAGCACTTAAAAACTCCTCTATTATTGGCGTTCCTTCGCTGTTTTTGCGAATGAGGATTGCAGTTTCGGAAGCTTTTATTCCTTTGTTTTGGAGCTCTTTTACCTGTTCAACCAACGAATGGATTGACTCCTCTTTAAACTCGTCGGCCGGGAAAAACTGAACTTTTACAAAACCCTGTGTTTGAGCGTCAGGTTTTCCGGATTCTTGGATGAATGAATCATAAATATTATTGAATTTGTTGATGAAAGTTTCGTCTTCGCTATCAATTTCTTTCAATAATGTTCCTTCAAAATTTTCTTTTAAACTGTCAAAAACAGCATTGTTAAAATCGATGATATTTTTGTCGCTGCGCCAATTTTTTTCTAAAACTTTATGTTCTATTTGTTGAACAGAAAAATCGGAATTAAGTTGCTCTGCTAAAATTTTCCAGTCGCTGTTTCTCCAACGGTAAATCGACTGTTTAACGTCTCCAACAATTAAATTTTTGTTACCTTCGGCTAAAGAATTTATAAGTAGTGGTTTAAAATTGTTCCATTGCAAAGTGGAGGTGTCCTGAAATTCATCTAACATAAAATGGTTGTAATGATTTCCGGTTTTTTCATAAATAAATGGCGAGTCGGTTTGCCCTATTATTTTACTTAAAAGTAGGTTCGAGTCCGAAATTTGCAGTACTCCCTTTTCTTGCAACAATACTTTAATTTCTTCTTTTAAATCGGTTAATATTCCCAGCATTCGCAGCTGTTTTAATACGGCTAGTGCTGTAAAATAATGTTGGCTTTCGTTTTCCAGAAAAGTTAGGATCTCATTCAATAAGGGTTGAAGTTTCGTTTCAACAATTACATGTATTTCATCTTTTTTAGCATTGGTTTTAGTATACCATTTTTCTACATTTTCGCTTGCATTTTTAATGGTCGCTGTAATATTTGGTGGAATGCCAGTTGCATATTTAGAAAAAACAGAACCTATTCCACGGGCTTTTCCGGAAAAATCATCAATAGAAAGCCCACTTTCCTCAATTATTTGTACTCCTTTTTTTCCTTTGTCTTTTAGCGTATTTTCAAATTGAACTTTAATAATATTTAGCTCTTTCCCGAAACTATCCAGATTTTCTCGACTGTAAACAGACTCACTATTTTCGGGAAAAAATATTTGAAAATTCTCTTTAAACAGTTCCTTTCCCAGTGCTTTTATATCATCGTCAATGCGCTGACTGTAATTCTCCTGAATTTTTTCTTTGCTAAATTCCTTTAACCATTTTAGCAGTTTTTTGTCTTTATCTATTTTGGCGAGCATTCTGTCAACTGCCTCTTCCAAAATCATGTCGCTGTCTAATTCAACAGTAAAGTTGGGTGAAATTCCCAATTCGCGATTAAACGATTTGATTATTCGTTGAGTAAAAGAATCGATGGTATTTATAGAAAAACGGTTGTAGTCGTGAAGAATATTTTTTAAAACCTGCCTGGCTTTGTTTCTGATTTCCTTTTCAGAATAAGTATTGTTTTGAAGAATTTTTAGGTAGTCGGAAGGTTGGTTACTTGCCAAAAGATGAAGTTGCTCCAATATGCGGGTTTTCATTTCGTTGGTAGCTTTGTTTGTGAAAGTAACCGCTAAAATGTGTTTGTAATTGTATGAATTTTCCAATAATAGTTTGAGATATTCAACTACCAGTTGAAACGTTTTTCCAGAACCCGCCGATGCTTTGTATACGGTTAGCATTTTTTAGTTTAAAGTTTGTAGTTTAATATTTAAAGTTCAAAAAAAGTTTTTAGAATCCTGGATGTTGTCCTCTTTGTTGAACATTTATGCGGGTTTCTATTTTAAAATTTTTAGAGACTTTATATTCCATAAAAAGTGTTGAGCCGTAGGAGTCGAATTTATTTATTCCCTGGTTGGGGAGGGGAGACGAAAAAATGGAATTGGTTCCATAACTATATCCGCCCAAAGTAAATTTATCGCTCAGTTGATAGGCGGCAGCACTTAATACCTTTCCATTTCGGAAAAGGGGCGAATGGTAAGGACTCATCATCCCCGAAGAAAATCCGACAAATGAATAATTTGTTACTGGTGAAAAGTTCAGATTTAAGGAGTAACGTTTTAAAAACTCTTCCTGAAAATTTATGTCTGGCAGTTTAATGTCTTCAGCTAAAAAATTAGATGCTCCCGAAATAAATTGCTGGTACTCCATTTGTCGTTGCAATCTCATTTGCACCGAATCTTGTTCAGTGAATTCCATTTGCAAACCTTGCTGGGCAAAAGACCCAAAAGCAATAAAAAGTAATAAGATTAATAAAAGCTTTTTCACGATGTTCCTTCCTTCCATTTTCTAATTCCATCAAATTTAGAATTATTTGCAGAATAGTTGAGCAAGGTGGTGTTAAATGTTGTAATGAAGTTATTGTATAAATGAGAAAGGCAGAGACGGAGGCGAAGACAAAGGAAAATGAAAAACTGCTGTTTACTGATTTTCTCAACTGCGACTGTAACTGAATACTGCAATTGCGACTAAAACTTCTCCCCGGTTATTTCAACTTTAAATACGCCTCTTTAATTTCGTTATAAGTAGCATACGTAATTTTACACAAAGGCGAACGCAATTCATTCTTAATGGTTCCCTGATAATTCATTAAAGCCTTAATTCCACCTGGATTTCCTTCTTTAAACAGAAGTTGAAATAGTTCAATTAGATCATAATGAATTTCGCGGGCTTCAGCAAATTTACCTTCGTTGGCCAGATGAACCATCCTACTTATATTTTTAGGTAATGCATTGCCAGCTACAGATATAACACCTTTACCTCCAACAGCTGCAATTGTTAAAGCAAGTAAATCGTCGCCGGAAATAACACTGAAATGGTCGGGTGTGTATTTGGCAATTTTGGTAATTTGAGAATGCTCTCCAGATGCTTCTTTTACAGCCACAAATTTATCCGAAGCTTCTGCCAGGCGAACAACTGTTTGCGCCTCCAAATTTACACC
>JABMPI010000304.1 GCA_013203755.1 Bacteroidota bacterium | reverse complement strand
GAATAAATTCTTTAAAACCCGGATTTTCAGGATCGGGTTGAATGCCTGCCAACCAACGATAAAACCATTCTGTTACGGTACCAAACATCGGGTGACAATTTGAATAAGTATTATCACTTTCCTTCCAGGTTTCCCATATTGTTGTTGCTCCACGATCTATCATATATCCCCAACCTGGATATGTTGTACTGTTTACTATGGCAAATACTTCCTCTGGAGAAGCGTATTTCGAGAGCGTTTCCAGTATGTATTTGGTACCGAATATACCAGTATTAAAATGTCCTGCCGGACCATTTCTAACGGCCTTTAACAATGAATCTTTCGCTGCTTCAATCTCATTGTCGGGAATAATATTGTGGTAAAGTAAAGTTGCAAACAAGCTTTGCCTGTTAATTTTTTCGTTAACCGCTTTGTCCCAGAATTTAGCCTTTACCAGACCATGTAGTTTTATGGCCAATTCTTCATATTTTTTTTCACTTTCTCTATCTCCCATTTCGGAAGCGAAGGTTTTCATGATGCGGGCACATTGCAGGTAATGACAAGTACCTGTTAATTCAACCGGAACCGGTTCCATTGATTCGTGATCACTTAAACCTTTATCCACTAATCCATCAGGATGAATGCTTGCGACTTTATTCATCCATTTTTTATCGAGCTCATATAGTTCTTTGATTAGTTCTGTATCGTTGTAGTAGAGATAAAGGTAATATTGGGTGATGAGAAATGCCGATTCCCAGCTTATTCCACAATATTTTATTCCTGCAAAGGGAGCTGTGTCCACAAAAGATGAGTCGTTCATGGCATCAATCCAGTCGTAAACTGTTTTGCGGTAAAAGCCCTGCATATCGTAGTTGTAAATAAACGATTCGCTGGTTGCATTCAGATCACCACCATAGCCAAACTTTTCTCTGGCCGGACAATCGGATTGTACACTAACAAGATTGGCTCTAAACGTTCTCTCTGTTGCTTCCTGTATGGTATTTAGCAATTCCGAAGAACAGGAGAAACTGTTATTATCTGTGATGTTCGAATGAATAAATAATCCTTTTACATCTGATATTTGTGACTTATACTTTAAGCCAGCAATTTCCATGTAACGGTAGGTGTGGTAAGTAAATTCCGGGGTAAACCACTGATTATCATCTTCACCAATGATATAACTGTCGGTTTGCCATGCTATATCTGGGGCACCGGGTCCTCCAACACCTTTCCGTTTAATCTGACCTGTTACGGTGGTCATTGGATTTAATTGTCCATCACTGTAAATCAGTTCTCCAAACCTAAAAGTTAGCTTATCACCTATATTTCCTGCTAATTTAATTTTGTAGGTACCTGTAAAATTAACTCCCATGTCTACTATGTAAATCCCCTCTTCAGGAGAATATATTTCAACTGGTGTAATCTCTTCGGTTATTTGTACAGGAGGGAAAAATGCTTTTTGGAGCTTGCCCCCCGGGTTCTCGCCTTTTATCGCTGTTTTCCATCTGCTATCATCAAAACCAGGTTCATCCCAATTTTCAATCAATTTAGTTGCATCAAAAGCCACACCAATATAGACACTGTTTTTAATAATTGGGCCGTAGTTATATTTCCAGCTATTATCTGTAACAATCTCTTCTGATGCTCCATTCTTATAACGAATTTGCAGTTTGGCAATAAAAACTGGCTTCCCAACAGTAAGATCTTTTCTTAAATTTCTTCGTCCCCATTTTCGAAGTGGAAGTGGATTATAAAACCCATTTCCGAGCGATACACCTATACAATTATCTCCACCTTTAATGAGTGAAGTAACATCATATTCAGAATAGTAGATTCTTTTACTGTAGTCAGTCCAGGCTGGATCAAGCACGTTTTTTCCTACTGCATTCCCATTAATGGATGCTTTATAATATCCGGCAGCCGTTATAAACAATTTAGCATTCTCAATGCCATTTTCGGATTTAAATTCTTTTCGGAAAAGTGGCGACGGATTATTTAAATAAAACAACGAGTCAGAATCAGGTAAATCACGATTATCTGTAATCCACTGTAAATTTTCATCTGGGTCAAAATCATCGTTATTTTTGTTTTCCTTCCCATTACTGCATGCAAAAATTATAAGCAGAATGATTATGCTACAGCAGTATTGCCTATGATATGTTGGTAAATATCTCATGGTTTGGATGATTATTACTCATAATTACTGCGTTAGCATTAATTATACTAAAGTTTTATCAATAAGGCAGTTTGAATAATTTGGATCTCTTCTCAAACTTGTCCGGTATTGCTACCACGAAAACAGAAACAGACTCAGATCCTCACCCTTCCAGATATTCCCAATCCTTAATTTCTTCAAATTTCTTGTAGCCTTCTTCCACCGAAGGGTGCGTAAGAACTGATTCTACAGTCACTTCAGGAATCTCCTTATCGGCCAATCCATTTTTTACGAATATGAAGTTGAATCCTAAATCGTTGGCCCCAACCAGTCGGTAGCCCTTCTTGTTGGCCAGCTTTGTCATTGCAACCGGAGAGGCTCCATGATATATTGGATGTTTACCCGGATAATAGTATTCAGGATCATAAGGCACCACAATGTTATTCATTCCGAACTCATTATGGGTTTCGATGATTACTACCTGCGGATCAATAACAGTGATGGCATCCCACACCCAATAATCATTACCGTCTATATCAATGGATAAGAGTCCGGTTTCACCACCGTAACCTGCTGCTTCAATTAACTCATTCACATTCTCCCGCATAACTTTAGCACAGGTAAATTTCGGTTTGTAATGCCAGGGATGTGGATATTTGCTGAAGAACTTTATTCCACGTTTAATGCTTTTTGGATTTCCGTCTAAAAACAATCCATGCCAGCCAAAATTGAAATAAAGATTTGCTGAGTTGCTGTTTACACCGTCATCTGAGCCGATTTCAACAAAAGTTTTGTGGGTCATGCCAATGACAGAAAAAATGAATAATAATTTTCCGTCTTCTTCAAACTGCGAGTAAACCCTAAAACCGGTGTCGTTAATGGAAGGGAGTTCGCCTTTTTTCGCCATCTGCCGGTATTGGAGAAAGAGTTGACGTTGTGTTATTTGAACTGAGGGAACAAAGCGGTTTCTGATTTTTGCTATGAGGAACTTGTCCTTCAGGAAATTTTTAATCATGTGGCCAGGGTGATAAATTGTAAATATGAACAGATAAAGATAGGCAATTTTTGAGAATGGCATCGGCCCCAAACGAAAGAAGAGGTAAGCCCTCCCGGAATACCTCTACTTTACTAACCACTTAAACCTAAAAAAAT
>JABMPI010000303.1 GCA_013203755.1 Bacteroidota bacterium | reverse complement strand
GGCATCGTATTGTAAATTTTGTAATGTACAAATATGTCAGAAACAATCTCGTTGACCAGCCCATAAGCAACAAACCAAAACAGGAGTTTTAATCCGGTGTTAAAATATTTGTATTTTTTCAAACCTACCAAAAAGGGTAGAATAATTATATATGTATAAATATCTTCCAGATCCATTCAATAAAATTAAAATTTGCCAGGATAATAAATGTATCAGTTTCATACAGAATTAAAGTCCTGAAATTAAAAATCATTAAGGGATTATCACAATCCGACTGATTTTTCATTTTACATCATAATTTCAAATATAAAAAAAGGAAATCTATAAATACTTGTTCGTTATAAATTTGTATAATATAACCCTTAGTCTTATTGTTTTGCCCATAAATGATGATGTTAATTAAGATGAAAAAACAAGCTAAGTATTAAAGGTTTCATAGGATTGATCTGTTGGGAAAAGACAATTGCGAATGAAAAGATTAGAGCGATTTGAGAATCACCAGGAGCGTAGCGCTGGTGTTCGATAGGAAGCGATAAGATTTGAATGAGTATTTGTCGTGGGGCTTTGAAGGTATTTGGAAGAATGTAATGATGAACAAATTGCTGCAAAAGCCTGGAGTTCTTAGCGACTTTAGGAGCGCGTTAGTGTTCATCGGATATCCTTTTGCAATAACAATTAATCAGGTAAGCAAACAAACAGGAATGACAAGGGAATTTCCTGTTTGTTTTAGCTAACCTAAATTGGTATAAAAAAGATAGGTGAATGATAAGCGTTAAAACGCCCAAAAGATTTCACCCCTCTGTTATCCGTCACTAGCCGGATAACATCTCCCCTTTTCAAGGGAGACTGATAGGAAACCTTGTGGCTTACCACAAGGAATTATTTGTTTACAGTCTTGCATCCACAAACGAGGATTGAAATCTCAGTAATAATTCACCATACTTTGTCCAAATTCTTTTATCTACTGCATCAGAAAAATGTGTTGCTTCTTCGGGTAGAATCTTTTTACTTCTCTCAGAACTTTTATCCTTTTGAAATTTCCCCTGGCGTTCAACTACAGTAGTATTATTCATAGAGATCAGCGTGTACTTACATTTTTTGCCATTAAAAATGACTGTTGGATATCTCTTATCACTCCCTTTTAAAATATTTACCCAAAGCAAATACTTATCGTGTTGAGGCGGTTCCATGCCTCTATGGGATTTAGTAGTAACTGACCACCCATATTTCTCTAACTGTTCGATTGCCTGTTGATTAAACGAATTAGAATTCTTTACATTCGGCTGTCTTGAATCACCGTATCTATCTCGGTAAAAGGTAATCTCCTTGGTCGGATGCTCTCTATAATAATTATTGAATTGCTGTACCAATTCGTTAATCATCGGAATATTAGTTTCCTGTGGTTTATTAAAAAACTCATTGATCACACAATCTACTTTCTCCACAATTTTGGTAACGAAATTGTAATGTCTCTCCTGGCCTATTGAAAAAAGGTTAATGCTTGAACCCCAATCGGGAGCAATCTCTAAGGGTTTCGAAGGGTCACAATCAAGATCGAAGCGACAGTCAGCGGCATCGAGCAGCTTTGCATCGTAGTTCGAATCTTTGGCAAACAATGTGATAAAATCATCATTGGTTGCATCGTAATAAACGTGCTTTTGGGGATCGATATGGTAGTAACAATCTTCAACTTTATCGACAATCCAGTTAAGGATTTCGACCATAAAAGTTAGAATAGATTGTTTTTCGTACTCGCGCATGATATAAGAAAACCCAAGGTTTTCGATATTATCGAAAGCGTTTGCGAGGGTAAAAAGCAGTCCTGACCTGGAAGTGAAAGGAATGATTTGGTTTTTTATTCGGGTAATTTCTGTCCAGATCTCCCGGGATATTTTTCGTTCGCCTTTTTGTTCTGAAGTAATCAGCTGCAGTTGGAGTTTTACGATCCGGTTCCAGATATCAAAGATTTGAATACCGGCTTCTTCTTCGTAATAGTTTCCAAAATCAAGCAACCATTTTTGTTCTTGTGAGTAAGGCATGGATGAAACATAACGGAAACCGTGATGTTTAGGAATAGGATTTTTGGATTTTATCCCAAAATTCTCTTCGTTTCCACGGTTTGCCGGGGAAACTTCTTCATCATAACGGGCTTTGATAAGCGTTAGGGCTTCATCGACTATTTCCCGATCGAGGTTTGGTCCACGCGAAGATCCTTCGCGCTCTTGTGAAAGCATAAGAAAACCGGTGCCGTTGACAAAAGAAATAAAGTTGTCGTATTTATTTATTTTCTCGTAGGGAGTAGCGAAGTTTCGGGGTGGTTTTCTTCCAATGACATAATCAACATCTTTTACATACCCGACTTTTTCGAGAAACTTCATTGTTGAAGGGAGCGTTCGGGTAAGCATTTGCCCGTAGGTTCTTCCAGTAATGGAAGTAACCGATCGCGGCATTGTTCGGATAATGTCATTCATTTCCCAACCGATAATGTATGATTTACCAGTTCCACGGCCATGGATATCAACCTGACTTTTCGGTTTATTTATAACCGATATCATCTGCGGATTATTTAGACTGATAGGGACTTTGTTCATGAATCAAGCATTTCATCAAATTCGACATCGGTAATTTCTCTTCCAGCGAAAAGAACTTTATTTAATTCTTTCAGCGTTGCTGGTGGAAGTTTATCCATGTTCTCCAAATCAATATTGTAAGGTTGTTTTCCACCAAGGTTGATTGTAAGAAAGAATTGATTTTTCTCATGACGATTAGGATCCTGTATATCGGTAGGTTTTTCCCCGATTGCTTTAATAAGATTTGCTTGTGCTGCAGTAATAATTTTCATTGCCTGAACAGATCCGTCATTCTGTGCAGAATGAATGGTTTCGACAATGTTTTGTAGTAACCAGTTTTGCCAAACGTCCCAATCAAATTTATGATAGGTGTTAAACATTTTACCGGCATAATCTAAGTCCCTATAAGCTAAAGCTAGACTGATATCGGAGTATTTTCTTCGATGAAGTGCGACAGCGTTTTTTTTAACCGGGTTTTTATCCAATAATTTTGTAGCTGAAACGATCCGATCAAGCTGATATTTTAGGTTCTCGGGTAGCTGAGAATTCTCAGGATCAAGAATGTGCTGTTTAATCAGCTCATAATTTTGGTCTGCCAGTGCTTTGTGTGTCATAATTTAGAGTTATTCATAAAGTCACGCAAGGTATTCTGAGCGGGATTGCTTCCATTTTTGGAAGCTTGTTTAATGGATTGACGAAGTTCAATTTCTGATTCTAATCTTCCTTTGAAATAAGCGCAGTACAATTTATCGTTAATGTTCATTGTCAAAACGGACAGGGCAAAATATTCAAGCATATCTTCATTCCAACCCATTGCAATGCAAATGCTTTTTAGATCAAAGAACAGTCCTGCCATTGTTTCGATTTCGACTAATTCTTCTTCTGTAATATTGTTATAGATTTCCTCTATTGTACTCATTTTCAAGTGCGTTTAAATCAAATTCAAAAACTGATTTATCTGTAAATATTGTTCCTCTTTCCAGCTTTGGATTATCTGTAGCGTTTTGGCTGGTAACGATCGAAATGTTCCATTTATCGTTCCAAAGCAGGGCAACTTTGGCATGAATTGAGCTACATCTGTAATCAAATGATTCTATGAGCATTTGAAAAGGTTTTGGACTTAAACTTCGAACCCGGTTATCGATGATTACCCGGAAGGAAAGCAGGTTTTTTAGTTCTCTTTGCCGTTGAATCTGTTCGATGGATTTTTGTGAGAAAGAGTAAGAAGTCATAAAAGCATGAACGGGGCCTGTTTGGCTCATAACATATAGCATTAATCTGACAAGATTAAAGTTTCCATAGCTGTAGTAATGAGTTGTTTTTCCCTGTTCAAGTTTGCCGATTGCTTTAGTAAGAGGTTCACCAGGTTCATCGACAAATATAAAATCAGAACCGTTTTCTGTCATGGAAAGCGGCTCTTTTTTTTCTGACTTCTCTGGAGTTGCAGTATATACTTCGTGAACTATTTTACTTGGTTTTACCAGCATTTTTATGAATCTCTAGGATTTTATTATCGATTATTAAGATTTCAGAATTGCGGTTAGTGATGCGAAGTTTTATTGTTTCTCTTTTGGGCCCGTCTGGCATAGGATTTTCTTTGTCAGCTTTTTTGATTTGTTGGAAAAGCAATTGGTTGTTATCCTTATAATTTCCGTTAAGCAAAAGCGTTCTTTTTTGCTGCAGCTGATCCATGGTAACCAATTGCGGTTTTTCTTCTTCTATTTCTTTTGGCCAGACAGTATCATGTGCAGGAATTACATTATTGTTTTCATAATTCTGAATGAAAGAATATAAAAAATCCATACGGATGGAAGCTTCTTTTATCTGAGAGAATAAATCTTTTCTGTTCCCGGTGTTTTGGGGCGTGTTTAACTCTGGGATTTGTCCCATGGATTTATGAAGTACTCCACGTTTTTTATAGTTCTCGGAATATTCATATTTTAACCTACGGATTACTCTAGGGTATTGACCAATAGGTTTGTCAGAGATTATTGGAACTTTTATTCCAGCAGGCAGCGGAATTGCCACAATAATATTCTCTGCAATATTCTCAACAGAATCCTCAACAATACCATCACCAGAAACCTCCTCCTTATTTACCTCAGGCAACTCAACGGTATCAAGCAACTCGGTAGTCTCACGTGACTCAAAAGCATCAGTTGACTCATTGACATCCTGCAAGGC
>JABMPI010000302.1 GCA_013203755.1 Bacteroidota bacterium | reverse complement strand
GTTTTGAAAATCAAGGAATTTACTCCGTCAGCCGACGGATGACTGTTTTCAAAACGAGAGTAACGCAGTATTTGGCGTTTTCTTGCAAAGACTACTTAATGGAATCCTGTTTTTATGAATGAGTTACTACTTTTTACTGATGGCAGTGTGAATGTTCAAACGAATATTGGGTTTGGGGCATCTTTAATTGTGACGAATTTTGAGCAGCCTCTGGACTCAATTAAAAAATTGGTAAAAGTAAAACGATTTGAGAATACCTCTTCAACCAAATTAGAATTGCAGACTTTATTATGGGCCTTAAACGAAATTGAGGACAAGAAACAAAAGGTGATTATTTATACCGATTCTCAAAATATAATTGGATTGCCGGGAAGACGTGCCCGGTTGGAGCAGAATGATTATCGTTCGAAAAAAAATGAGCAGATTAAAAATTATTTACTCTATAAAGAATTTTATAGAAGATGTGATGAGATGAATTGCGAATTGGTTAAAGTTCGCGGTCATCAACAAACACGGCAAAAGATATTATCCACAAAATTTTTACGATTGTTGACCGGGCTTCAAGGAGTGCTTTGAGGGAAGATAAATAACATGGTTGAATTGAAATATTATGCCCTGCCAGAAGCTTTATTCGATTTCCGACAAGGCATAATATTATTTGTAAGATTGGTTTACCGGAAGCTACCAATTACATCGTTCCCTTTTTCTGTAGTGAAATCAGAATAATAATTCCAGCACGTGCGACAATGAAAACAAATATTCCAAAAAGTGGATCAACGAGTGCCATCTTTAATCCGCCGGCCAACAGGTTTGGTGTTAATTCGCCCGCCATTTCTACCAGGTCGAAGGCCTTTATCAATCCAAATGTACGTCCCAGGAATCCCCAGGCAACGGCAAACCATGCAAAAGATTTTAATAAATCAATGGTTTTTTTGTTGTCGCCTTTGTCCATCAATCCTTTTATAAAAAGGGCAAGGATTATAATCAATACAATAAGAATAGTGTAAGTAAAAATGGGACCTCCGTCGTTAAATTTGCCGATTAATTGTTTCATAATAAAATTGGTTTTTAATTAATACTGAACCAAATGTAAAAAGGAATCCATTCTTTTTTTTTCAATTGCGACGGATACAAGAAATGTTTCTGTTTTTAGCAAATATACTGTTACGAAATGAATTTTGACGATGCTGGTTGCAATAACAATTGCTAAACCAGTATTTCATCGATAAAAAAATGGTGTTGTTTAGATTTTAAGTAATATTGTTACTGTGAATTTAATCCGATTTATAAATGCCAAATTCATTCTACTTCATATCCTGTTTTGGGTGGCGGTGTGGTTTTTCTTTTACTACTTTTTCAGTTACAATTCCAACGATACAGTTTATATTACATGGTTCTCAAGTGCTTTGCTGCCACTAACGATGGGAGTAACGTATTTTGTAAATTATTATCTGATCCGAAAATACCTGCTCGCAAAAAAATATTTCTTATTTGCCCTATACAGTTTTTATACGCTTATTTTTTCGTCGTATATAATTGTGTTGGTGTTGTATTCGTGTTTAATTCTTCTGCTAAATTTTAATATCTCCATTATGCCACCAATGAGCAAGAATTTTTTCTTTATTCTAATCTTGGTGTATTTAATTGTTGGGATTGTGAGTTTTGTGAGTTTGTTGAATCATAACTTTAAAACCTTATCGAAAAACAAAGAGTTGCAGAATAAAATATTAACCACCCAATTGCAGTTGAAAGAGCAGGAGTTGCATTATTTGAAAAAGCAAATTCATCCTCATTTTTTGTTTAATACATTAAATACGATTTATGGATTTGCTCTGAAGCAGTCTAAACATACACCCGACATTATTCTGAAACTTTCCAACCTGCTTGATTATATCTTGTATCAGGTTAATAAACCCAAGGTTAGTTTAAAGGAAGAAGTACTTCATATTAAAGAGTATATAGAGCTGGAAAAAATTAGATTTCAAGATACACTGAAAGTTGTTTTTAGTACCAGCGAGATTAATGAGGAGATTCAAATTGCACCGATGCTATTGATCCCATTTGTTGAAAATGCTTTTAAACACGGAAATTTGGAGGACGGTTTTTTAAGGATTGAAATTTGTATTGTGGTTACAGAGAATCAGTTGGATTTCTCCATAAAGAACACAGTGCTGGACCATGATTTGCAAAATGGTAAAAGTGGAATTGGTTTAGAGAATATTAGAAAACGGTTGGAGTTAAATTATAGCGATAATTACAGGTTAGAAAACCAAATAAAAGAGAATTGGTATGTTGCTGAACTATCCGTTTTTAATTTAAAAGGTGGTTGAAAAAACCCGAATATAATGCACGAATAATGACTAAAATAATACAATGTTTAATTGTTGACGACGAGCCGACCGCCCGGGAAATTCTGGAAAGTCACCTGTCAAAAATAGAGGCTGTGAATGTGGTTGGCAGCTGTAAAAATGCTATTGATGCATTTAACGTTATTAATGCTGAAAAGATAGATTTGATTTTTCTGGATATAAATATGCCGGAGATTTCGGGGCTGTCGTTTGCAAAATCCATAAACAAAAATATTAAGATAATTTTTACCACTGCATACCGCGAATATGCAGTTGACGGATTCGATTTGCAGGCGGTGGATTATTTGCTAAAACCTATATCTTTTGAACGGTTGTTTCAAGGAGTAAACAAATACCTCGATGAAAATACACCTGTGCAAAATGTGGTGACTACAGAAATTATTCAGGAAAAAAGTGAATCGTTTTTTGTACGCGCCAACCGCAAAATGATTAAAATTAGTTTCAACGAAATCCTTTTTATTGAAAGCCTGTCAGATTACATTAAAATTCATTTAACAGATAAAA
The DNA here is from genome assembly GCA_013203755.1 of Bacteroidota bacterium. Taxonomy (GTDB): domain Bacteria; phylum Bacteroidota; class Bacteroidia; order Bacteroidales; family Prolixibacteraceae; genus Draconibacterium. The sequence continues at coordinate 1,354 of JABMPI010000302.1, read as the reverse complement.
CAGTGGTTACCCGCGAAACTATGTCCAACATTGAAGCGAAACTTCCGCAGAAAGATTTTATTCGTGTACACCGTTCGTTTATCGTTTCTTTAGCCAGCATCAGTTCGTTTACCAACGAATTGGTTGAAATTGGCAAAAAACAAATTCCAATTAGCCGAAGTTATAGAAAACCGGTTTTAGGGAAGTTAGGGGAGGAATAATTGTTCAATTTTAAAAATACAATCATAGAATTATGCATGTGTTCTTGTAAAAATTACCTTTGCAGCGCATGAGTAAATTCGATGTTATTGTAGTTGGTGCCGGTCCTGCCGGTTTGTTGGCAGCGGGAAGAGTGGCAGAGTTGGGTGGCAAAGTTTTGGTGTTGGAAAAAATGCGGTCGGAAGGGCGCAAATTGCTGATTACCGGGAAGGGGCGGTGCAACATTACCAACAATGCTGCTATTGGCGAATTTATTACTCATGTATTTCCAAACGGTAAGTTTTTGCGAAATGCATTCTCTCAATATTTTTCAAAAGATATTATTGAATTGTTGGAAAAATATGATGTAGAAGCGACGTTGGAGCGTGGCGGTCGTTACTTCCCTGCCAGTAATAAATCGTTAGATGTTTTACGTGCTTTACTAAAGTGGGTGAATGAATTGGGAGTTGAAATTATTTGTGGTCGGCGAGTGGAAAAGCTGTTGGTTGAAGATGGCGCAATTACAGGAGTTCGGGCAAATGGGGAACTGTTTTTGGCTGAAAAAGTAATTCTGGCGACAGGAGGAAAATCATATCCTGCAACGGGTTCCACCGGCGATGGTTACGAACTGGCTCGTCAGGTTGGACATACAATTGAAAAGCCAATTCCGGCATTGGTTCCGTTGGAAACAAAGGGCAGTGTTGCACAAAAGTTGCAGGGATTGAACCTGAAAAATGTAAAGGCAGTAGTTTGGGTAAACGGGAAAAAAGCGGGTGAAGCTTTTGGTGAAATGCTTTTTACTCACTTTGGTTTGTCGGGGCCAATAATTTTAACACTCAGTAGAATTGTTGTTACAGCCTTGCAAAACGGCGATAAAGTTGAAATTACGGTGGATTTAAAACCTGCCCTCGATGAGCAAAAACTGGATAATCGTTTGCTCCGCGATTTAAATGAACACGGTAAAAAACAAATCAGTAATATTTTTCGCAACTGGTTGCCGGCCTCAATGGTTCCGGTTTTTATTGAGTTATTGGAACTCGATCCAGACAAAGCTTGCCATCAGGTTTCGGGTAAAGAGCGGAAACAAATTCGTCACCTGTTAAAAAACATGCCTTTCGAAATTTCTCACAATCGTTCGTTCAAAGAAGCAATTATAACTGCCGGCGGTGTTATAACC
>JABMPI010000301.1 GCA_013203755.1 Bacteroidota bacterium | reverse complement strand
TTTAAAAACAATATTATTATGAAGGCAAACAACATTTTGGAAACCATTGGCAACACGCCGCATGTTCGATTAAACAGATTGTATTCATCGGATTACGAAGTTTGGGTAAAAGTGGAAAAAACGAATCCGGGCGGAAGTATAAAAGACCGAATTGCACTTTCTATGGTTGAAGATGCCGAGGAAAAAGGAATTCTAAAACAGGGTTCTGTAATTATTGAACCCACCTCTGGAAATACCGGAATTGGTTTGGCATTGGTAGCCGCAGTAAAAGGTTATCGTTTAATTCTTACCATGCCCGAATCAATGTCGGTTGAGCGTCGGAAAGTGTTATCTGCTTTAGGTGCAGAATTGGTGTTAACTCCAAAGGAAAAAGGAATGAAGGGAGCCATTGCTAAAGCGGAGGAATTGGCAGCACAAAATCCAAATTCATGGATTCCTTCTCAATTTACTAACGAAGCAAATATTGATGCACATAGAAAAAATACAGCTCAGGAAATTATAGCCGATTTTCCAGAAGGATTTGATTACCTTATTACAGGAGTTGGTACCGGTGGTCATATCACAGGTGTTTCAGAAGTGCTGAAACAAAAATTTCCGAACATAAAAGTGTTTGCAGTTGAACCTGATGGAAGTCCTGTAATTGGAGGAGGTGCTCCCGGACCGCATCCAATCCAAGGTATTGGCGCGGGTTGGATTCCTGAAAACCTTCATACTGATTTATTGGATGGAACCATTCAGGTTAGTAAAGAAGAAGCTTTTGAATACGCTCTAAAAGCAGCAAAACTGGAAGGATTGTTTGTGGGAATTTCTTCTGGCGCTTCTTTGGCTGCTGTAGCAAAGAAAATTAAAGAACTTCCGGCAGGATCACGGATTTTGACCTTTTCTTACGACCATGGCGAGCGTTATCTTTCTGTGGAAGGATTATATTAATCTCTTCTTTATTTCGGCGAATGTCGGAATTTATATTTACTAGAATACACAAAAAAAGGGTTTCATCTTTCACTCGAAGGATGGAACCCTTTTTTAAGCCCACAAGTCTCATCAATAATACTGAACACCTCATCTAATAAATTTATCAAACAAATGTTTGCTCGCGCTGTTTAATTGAAATAAGTTTAAACGTAATATTAATGAAAAATCGAATACTAGTATTTTTAACCGGATTATTTGCAGGAATCGCCATTACATTATTGGCAATTGTTGTGGTACTGCCCAAACAAATGTTTGTGGTTCACGAAAGTAAATTGAGTTTTGAAGAAACAGTGGAAACGATTGTTGCATCGGCGTCCGAAAATAATTGGAGTATACCGCATCAATACGATTTGCAGAAAACGATGAAAAAGCATGGATTTGAAGTAAATCCGGTAAAAGTATTTTCGCTGTGTAAACCTGAACATGCATACGAGATTCTTAAAAGCGACGAAGTCCGTTTGGCATCAGCATTAATGCCTTGCCGGATTGCTGTTTATGAAAAAGATGGAAAAACGTTTGTTTCCATGCTGAACTCAGGATTATTCTCTAAATTTATGGGAGCAAAAATTAAAGAGGTAATGGGTGCTGCCAGCAAGGAGAATAAACTGATATTAGCTCCAATAATAAAGTAGTACAAAAGATTATTAGATATGAGACACAGGATTAAAAAGATTGAAATTGTCCTGATACTCAAATCTCATAGTTTTAAAGAGTAAAATTGGAGGTTATCTTGATACTTGTGTCTATAAATCGCGTAATAAAAAAAATACAATCATGAAAAAGTTATTTGTGTTATTTATTGTTTTCGCTTTTGTTTCATGCCAGTCAGGGAGTAAAAAACAGGCAACTGAGTCTATCGAAGTTATTAAAGTTGTTGAGGCAACGGTTAATATTGGCGGAATGCATTGTGATATGTGTGTAGCTTCAATCGAAAAAGGGATTAAGGAATTGGAAGGAATTACATTGGTTACTGTTAGTCTAGGCGATTCGACTGCGATTGTAAAATTTGATGCTTCGAAAGCTGATCTGACAAAAATTGAAAAAGCAATAGAGAAAAGAGGATATTCAATAAAAGAGGATATTTAAAATTGATTAACACATTAATCTCAAACAGTATGTTTTCATTTCTCTAAAATAATGTGAATTTGGCTCGAATTTTGTTAATAGACGCAAAATAATTAAAATATTTATTACGATTTACTTAGATTGTACGTTGAAAGCCAGAAGAAAACATATTTTAAGAAAACAATGAAACAGAATGTTGACAAAAGTGGGTTGGCCACTCAAAAGAAAAGTTCGGTGTGGAAGATAAATGTTGGAGTTCATTCTCCAATTTCAGATAAAACACAGAGCTGGGAAACAGGAAGAAAACTTTGGGAAATTAAAGTTATTTTGAACTAAATAAAAAGGGCTTTAATCGCGTGACTAAAGCCCTTTTTTAAACTCCTTTCCAATGGAGAAACTTCTATTTTAAGTCTTTGATAAGAGAACGTCAAAGACAAGGCTTTCGAAGTTTTGAAAATTAAGGAGTTTACTTTTGTAAATGAC
>JABMPI010000300.1 GCA_013203755.1 Bacteroidota bacterium | reverse complement strand
GCAAAACTTTGCAACCCCGATTTACCTGTTGCGGCAATTATGGGCGACGGTGGATTTTTAATGATGGTGGGGGAGCTGGCAACCGCAAAACGCCTTAATCTAAAAATTGTGTTTATCGTTATTGCGGATAATAGTTTGTCGCTAATTCGTATAAAACAAGAGAAAAAGAATTTCGATGCTGAATATGGAACAAGCCTGAAAAACCAAATAACAGAACCAACCAACCACTATTTTGGGGTTCCGGTAATTCGTGCTACAAATCTTGTGGAGTACCAAAATGCTTTAAATGAAGCTTTTTCTGCTAACGGCCCGGTTGTTATAGAAGCGGTTGTGAATGGGGATAAATATGATGAGTTGGTTTTGAAGCAAAATAAGTAGTAATTTAGATTTTTAAATCTTCGAGAATATGCAAACCAACAAACAATTAGACCTCGCCTTCAATTTTGTTCAATACACCGGACAAAATATATTCCTGACCGGAAAAGCAGGTACTGGAAAAACTACTTTCCTGAAAACTTTGAAAGAGAAATCGCCCAAACGAATGATTGTGGTTGCCCCAACCGGAGTCGCAGCTATTAATGCCGGCGGTGTTACAATTCACTCCTTTTTCCAATTGTCGTTTGGTCCACAAGTTGGTCTGGAAAATGCTTCAGCTCAACAAAACCGTTACAACAAAGAAAAAATAAATATTATTCGCAGTCTCGACCTTTTGGTAATTGACGAAATAAGTATGGTGCGAGCTGATTTACTGGATGCCATTGACCGGGTGATGCGACGTTTTAAAAATAGAAATAAACCGTTTGGAGGGGCGCAGGTTTTAATGATTGGCGATTTGCAGCAACTTTCGCCTGTTGTAAAAAACGAAGAGTGGAATTTACTGAAACGAGAATACGACACTGTTTATTTTTTTAGTAGCAAAGCATTACGTGAAACTTCGTATGTGAGTATTGAATTGACACATGTTTTTCGGCAGCAAGACGAACATTTTATCAATTTGCTTAATAAAGTACGCGACAATAAGTTAGACGAGCAAGCACTTGCCGCACTAAACCAGAGACATATTCCCGATTTTAAACCGGAAACCAACGAAGGTTACATCACCCTTTGCACGCACAACATTCAGGCACAACGAATAAATGACGCAAAATTACGTCTGCTTAAATCGAATACAAAGACTTTTACTGCGTCAACCGACGGTAAATTTCCAGAGTATTCGTACCCAACGGAATTTGAGTTGAAGTTAAAAGTGGGTGCGCAGGTAATGTTTGTGAAAAATGATCCTGAGCAGGATAAACGATTTTACAACGGCAAAATAGGTAAGATTACAAGTATGGATGATGAGGTGATTCGTGTGCAGTGCCCCGACGATTTGGAAGAGATTGAAGTTACCCCGCTTTTGTGGGAAAATATAAAGTATTCGGTTGATGCAAACACCACTGAAATTACGGAGTCGGTTGAAGGTTCTTTTAGCCAGATTCCGCTAAAACTGGCGTGGGCAATTACTATTCATAAAAGTCAGGGATTAACTTTTGAACGCGCAATTATCGATGCCCAGGCATCCTTCGCCCACGGCCAGGTTTATGTCGCACTTAGTCGTTGCAAAACTTTGGAAGGAATGGTGCTTAGTACCCCAATTGCCAATAGAAGTATTGTAAAAGATAACACGGTTAGCGGATTTATCCAGAATGTGGAACAGAATCAACCCGGCGAAAATGAATTGAATGATGCGAAATTGGCCTATCAAAAAGATTTATTGTTGGATGTATTTCGGTTCGAAAATGTAAAAATACTGGTGAATACCATTAATAAAATTATTAGGGAAAACAGTGGCAGTGTGCCGGAAGTTGTGGCAGATCATTTAGTAAAAATAAAAACTTCTGTCTATTCTAATTTAGTTGACGTTTCCGAAAAATTTCAAAATCAGGTGGCTCAACTTTTGTTTGTTCAACCCGATGTAGAACAAAACTCTCAATTGCTGGAACGCATTTCGAAGGCTGCTAACTATTTTGCAGAAAAGGTAAAAGCTATTTTGGTTGACGATTTTTCCAAGGCCGATTTGGATGTGGATAACCGCACGGTAAAGAAGCAACTGAAAAATACATCTACCCGACTTTCTGATGAGGCGGAACTTAAACTGGCAAGTTTCGAAATTTGTAAGGCAGGTTTTAAAGTGAAGAATTTATTGGATGCCAGGGCAAAAGCGGTTATTGAAACCAGTAAATCGGCGGGTAAAAAACCTAAAGCGAAAGATATATTGAGTCCGGATTCTATTCCACATCCTTTATTATACAATACTCTCCGCTCTTTTCGATACGAAAAATCGAGCGAACTGGGAATTCCAGCTTATATGGTTTTCTCGCAAAAAGCGTTGGTTGAAATGGTTAATTACTTGCCGGTAGAATCGGCAACTCTTGAGTTGATAAATGGTTTGGGTAGCAAAAAAATAGAACAATTTGGTGCTGATATTATCCAGATTATTCAACTTTACTGCGACGAAAATGAAGTTGAACGCATGGAAATCCCATTAAAGCAAGCTACAAAAAAGGAGAAAAAACCAAAAGAGGACACTAAAAAGGTAAGTTTCGAATTGTTTCAATCGGGTAAAACCGTGGCAGAAGTGGCCACCGAACGTGGACTTTCTCCCACAACCATTGAAAGTCATCTTTCTCATTACGTAGGTTTGGGAGAGTTGGATGTGAATCTGTTTTTAGATAAAGAGAAACTCCAAAAAATTACCCAATATTTTAAATCAACCGATAACAAAAGTTTTGGCGAAGCAAAAGCAAAATTAGGAGACGAGGTTAGTTATTCAGAGTTGCGAATGGGATTGAGTTATTTGGGGAGTTAGATTTTTTTAAAGAAAAGCATTTAATATCCTAATTCACTCATCCTTTCCCCAACCTTCGGATAGATACGAACCGCATTTTTATAATAGATTTTCTCAAGAACCTCGCGGGGTAAGTTTAATCCTTTAATTGGTTTATCTCCAAAAAAGCTGCCTTCAATCGTTTCATCGGTTTCCAGAATACGAAAACAGCGGTTATAGGCTGCGGCGCGTTTTTGTGTTTCCTCCTTTGTATTCCATGTTCCGGCATCGGTGCCAAACAAAATTCTATCCGAATATTCGATCATAAAATCACGGAGGTTATCATAACTAACCAAGTCGAAATATTGAAAAGTAGCAGCCAAATCAATACTTAAATTAGGAAAGGTTGCCAAAAGAAACCGGAGATAATCGATTTGTGCATCCTGGCAAATTAACCACGAACTATGTGCCGCAACAACTTTTAAATCGGGGTGTTTTTTTAGTACATTATAAAAACCTGTGATTTCTCTCCAATATTCCACGGGGTCGGCACACCATGGAGTCCGGTTGCCAAACGGCCCATTTGGATCTGCAATATGAAGGGATGCTGCCAAAACTCCCAGTTCCTCCATTTCTGCAAACATGGGTTCATTGGCCGGATCATCCACGTAAGGAAATCCTTTTTCACCATCCTTCAGTTTTCGGTACCAGGGACCGTACCAGATTTTAAATCCGATAAATCCCTGTTCTCGTTTATTTATTAAATCTTCGGGTTTATATTTTAAACCATGAAAAGGATCGAAATCAGAGAAAGCACAGAGCATCCGGTTTTCACTTACAAGATTGATTGAATCCAAATTTCGAATTGGATTTTTACCCCCACCCAGATTTATCCACATGGACAAATCTGCAGAATATTCTTTTAGCAATAGATTTCGTAATTCAAGGTATTTTTCAATACCACCGTAATTATTTGCAACATGGGTGTGTACATCAATTCTTGGGATATCAGGATATTGAGTTTTGTTCTGAGCGAAAACGCTGCAAACGAAAAGTAATGCAAAACTAATGGTCAGAGTTATTTTCATTGGAATAAATTTAATCAGTTAGGTTATAAAAATACAGAGTATTATCCGAAGAAACAAGATAATAAATGGGCTGGGAGATTATTGTGAATTTTTTTTTTGATAATCTTATTGAAGGTCTTTGATTTGTTCAACCAATCCTCTCACAAAACCGTACTTAACAGTCGCCCGCAACACAGCTTTTGTTCAGCCGGGGCTCAATGCCGGATTCCCAATTTTTCGGGACAGGCAGTACCGATCGCATAAAGACCTGGTTATTGACTGTAGTTTATTATAATAATCTTTGTTTTCTGTTTGGGTTTTTTATATCAAATCAAGTTTGCTGGTTTACATTAGAATCTGTTTTCACCATCAAATTAATTCTCTTCTCTCAATTATTTTTTTTAGTCAATAGCTTTTGAGTCGATCCAATAGCTAAAACTATAGATATAATCATTGCTATAATTGATATCAAATTAATAGTCTTTAGTCTTTTTAAAGTATTGTCATTTTCCTTATTAATAATTTTGTTGGAATCTGTTATTGTTTCAAGCTTCTCCAGAAATGCAATAGTTTCACTTAATTTTGGTTGTCTTTGGATACTTTCTCCCACATAATTTGTCGCATTTATTGGAAGTTTCTCATCTGTATACGATTTGATGAATTTTAAATAGAATCCAGTTGTGAATCCAATTACAGATACAATCAGAATTAAAGTCAAGTAATTTTTCTTTTTTATAGTCTATCCTAATTTTAAAAATCTTGTTATTTATATTTATTGTCAGCATTTTGTGTCTGTCTAGTCCTAAAATACGGCTACAGGTTAATCATTGTGTTAAGCTCTACATTTAAACACCCAGTTTGGTGTTTTATACCCTAAAGATAAATGAAGCCTTTTATTATTGTAAATTTTAATGG
>JABMPI010000299.1 GCA_013203755.1 Bacteroidota bacterium | reverse complement strand
TCATCTCCTCCAACATGAATATATTCAGATGGAAACAGCATGGCGATCTCCGTAAAAATTTTGTCGAGATAATCAAACGTAAGATCATTCCCCACACACAACGAGTTCTCATCAACCCTGTAGAACTTATTGCCCACATTCACATTTTCTACGGTATGCGTACAAGAAATCTCTGGATACGCAACAATTGTTGACAGGCTATGGCCAGGCACATCTATTTCAGGGATAATTTCAACAAATCGCTCTTTCGCATATTGCACAACTTCTTTGATGTCTTCATGCGTATAAAAACCACCATATTCAGTAGATTCACCTTTTTGTTGAGGTTCTCTTTGCCACCAATCGCCAACTCTTTCGGCTCGCCATGCACCTTTTTTGGTAAGTTTAGGCAGACTTTTAATTTCAATCCGCCAGCCTTGATCATCGGTTAAATGCCAATGAAAAACATTCATTTTATATTCTGCCAACTGATCGATATAAGTTTTTACTTCGTCTTTTGTGAAAAAATGACGGCTCACATCCAACATTAATCCACGCCACGGAAACCTTGGTTTATCCACAATTTCAGCGCAAGGAATATTCCACTTCACATCTGTCTGCAACGAATTGCTTTTAATTTGTGGAGGCAACATTTGCATTAGGGTTTGAACTCCATAAAAAATACCATTTGCCTGGTTTGCTGTTATACTAATGTTATTAGGAGTGACTTCAAGTTTGTAACCTTCATCTCCCAAATTCGCATCCTTTTCATTTAAAATTGTCAGGTTAATTCCATTTCCTTCTCCAACGATATTTTTCAAGTTGAAACCCAAAGCACCGCTTAGTTTGGAATTCATATAATCTGCCACTTGCAACAACTCTTTGTTGCTGCAATACAGTGCTGTATTGTTTTTAATTGTAAAGTTTCCCGGATTTAATTTTATCGTTTCGGGCTGCGGAATAATGGATATTTCTTCGCTATTTGCGTGTTTTTCTGATATGGTGTTGCATGCACCAATAACAATGACTAATGCAAAGAGGGATAAAATTATTTTTACAGTTTTCATATGATTAAAATTGTTAGTTTTCAAAGGTATCATATGGAACTCGCTGTTTAATCATCACCTTTTTTGTAATGACCTTACATGCTCGTTTCATAGGTTGTAAATTAGAATGTTATTTATTTCAATTTCTTTAATCTACCCAATATCGCTTTATAACAGAATTTATTTTCATAAAAGTTTAAAACATTGAGGCGTGCCCGGATGATTTTTACTTCTGAAACTGGTATACTTTTTCTTTCATATCTTTTGTACGCTCTTCAACTGGCTGAATTTCCGGAAGATTATTCTCCGGTTTATCCAAATAAAAATAGGCTGTTGCCGAAACATCGTCGCTGCGATAGAAATTAGTCGAAACGCCATTTGGGAAATCATCGTCTTCTAGTTTTGGAGGATTTTCCATGTCTAAATATCGTTTACTGGCATTCAATCCGTCCTTCTCTACATACGACCAAACTACTTCAAATTCAGCATCATCATCACGCATTTCTCGCAGTCTGTTTCGTACCGAATTCCCAATTTGTTGAAGAGTAACCTTGCAATCTTCATGAAAATAAACCGGGTCTACCGTGTGGTAGCGATAAAAGGCATAAATGTCATTTTGTTTATCAGATACAATCGAACCCTGAATTTTATTGGCATATTCGCCTTGGCCCCAACCGGTTCCGATATAATCTTCGGTTCCGGTTCCAACTAAAGTTGGGAATTCGGTGTCTCCGTCTAAATAAACTTTTACTTCGCCTTCGCCAAACCAGCTTCCCCGATAAGTCGAATCGCCAACCACACCGATATTCGTTCCCAAATAACGACCACTGCCTTCTACTTTTGGCAAAATTTCAAAATCAACTCCTCGTTCTGTTGCAATATCTCTGTGCCAGTACGAGTGAAAATAAAGTACATCATCTGAATGTTTTTCCACTTTCAAAAAGTCAATTTTATAATAGAACATAATCATATTGTCCGATTCGTTTACCACTTCTATACGAGCGGCAGTGCGGTAAGGCATAGGAATAAATGAATTGTGAGAACGACCTTCCGGTAAAGCAAATAATTCACTTTCAAATCTTCTTATCAGTCCCAATCCAATGCCAAAAAAATCTGTAAATGGAACTGAAACTGCCGGTTTTTCAGAATCATCCCAGAACATTTCTAGTTTAACTTTTCGCCTGTCGTTTACTTTGTGCAACAGCGAGTTGGCCGACCAAATTTTGGTAATCATTCCGGCTCCCTTTTGGTCGAAAATTATTTTTCTTTCGCCAGGAGCAATTAATGTGTAAGCATCTCCTTTTGCGCCTTTGTTGGTCATGCCGCCTTTGCCTTTTTCTCCCGTGGGATTTTCGGCGCTCACCCAGCGGGTTTCCACATTTTTGGGTGCAGCCCGATAAAAGTCTTTTATTTGGCTTGCCGAAAAATCAGAATTTGTTTTAGTTGTACACGAAAAACAAATAAAAAAGGAAGCTAGCAGAATTAGGTTAAAAAGTTGTTTCATTTTACTGATTTTAAAGTTCAGTAAAACTAAACGAAATCAGTTGGATCTGTCGCATTATTTAATAAATATTAATTTTACCTTTCAACTAAAACTTAGATTAGATTTTCAAGCACCACCGCTATCCCAAAGCTATAATTCTACAGGCCGTTTATTTCAAATTGAGTAGATTAAGACATTCAACAAGCGAAATATTAAGAATGTGAAGTGGAGGCAATGCAAGTATTTGAACAACATTGTAGAGCAGGATCATCATAATGTCAAAAGAAGAATTATAATCAGCACAGGATTTAAAGATTTTGAGTCTGCACAGCGAACTCTAGCAGGATTAGAAGTAGTAAATATCATTAGAAAGAATCAGATTAAAGATTCAAAATCTACTACGTATAAAACATTCTATTCTTT
>JABMPI010000298.1 GCA_013203755.1 Bacteroidota bacterium | reverse complement strand
GCAAAAAAACATGAAAATGCAGAATGGGAAAATGTTTTCTACAGGAAATCATCCGATAGAAGCCCTGTTGCCTATGCTGCATCTTAAAAATGCTGGTTTTGATTTCGAAATAGCAACCCCAACAGGAAAGCCTGTTGTTTTTGAAATGTGGGCTTTCCCGGAAAAAGATGAACATGTAAAAGCCATTTATAATGACCTCAAAACCAGCTTTGAAAAACCAATGAAATTAACGAACTTTATTGACTCTTCATTCAATAACACTGAATCTTATGCTGCGGTTTTTGTACCAGGCGGACACGGAGCTATGATAGGTATTCCTGAAGACAAAAACGTTGGAAAGATATTAAATTGGGCACATCAAAATGATCTATTTACAATAAGTCTATGTCACGGACCAGGTTCATTTTTAACAACTACACTTAATAATAAGACGTTTATTTATGAAGGATACAATATGGCCGTATTCCCAGACGCTATTGATAAACAGACACCACTGATTGGATATTTGCCCGGGCAAATGCCGTGGGGATTAAGTGAGAAACTAAAGAGCTTAGGAGCTAATGTTGTTAATACCAAGTCAGACAAAACCGTTTGTTTGGATAGAAAATTAATCACTGGAGCAAGTCCTTTAGCTTCTAATGAACTAGGAAAGCTGGCAGCTGAAACCTTGCTGAAAGAATTGAAATAAAACTACTTACAAGAATGTATAAAAGCAATAGCGGTTTGGGTCTTAATCCAAACCGTTTTTGCTTTTAATGATGTATCTGGCTATCCGAAAGTAAGTGCGTATAAATCTGCTACTGCGCTTATACTCACCGTCAGCCTTCATTATCAAAAAACAAGAAACCTGTTGGCGCTCAAATTAAGTCTCACCTATTCTGTGATTAAGCATCGACAAGAACTTGGAGACGAGATAGATAATTTAATACAACTTGTAGAAGTCGAATTAAAAAGAGAACAAGATCGAAAGTGAACACTTTCTGCTTAACTGCCAATTGAGACTGCGACTTTCTTCTTCTTCTTCTTCTTCTGCCAACTGCGACTGCGACTTTCCTCACCTTCTTCCTGCAAACTGCCCACTGCGACTTTCTTCAACTTCTTTTTTAACCGCAGAGAACACGGAGAAGACGCAGAGAACCGCAGAGTCTTTCTTCCTTGCCAACTGCGACTGACACTTTCTTCCTTGAAAATTGGATATTGAAAATTCTACATTGGGACTTTATAGTCACTAGTCATTAGTCAATTGTCATTGAGAAATCCAAATCGACTCTCTTCCCAATGACCTTCTTCTTTCTATTGTCCGATGACTTTATTCTGCCTACTGCGATTTTTTTCTCCTCCTGACCGAAGGATAGGAGGGGTGCAGGAGCGCAGCGAACTGTGGGGTGGTTAGATATTGCGTTACGAGCTGAAGTTACTACATTTGAATGGACACCCGGTTAAGACCGGATTGCTGATACAATAAAATCCTTATTCCACCTTAAGTAATTCCATCGTAAACGGTGAATCAATTCTTTCCTCTATCCACTCTCTCGAGAGGTAAATATTCCAATGACTGTGTTGTATCGGAAATCCGGGATAAACCTGAAGTGCCTTTTTGTACAATTTTACCGCCTGTTCCCGATTCCCTTTTAAATCGCTTAGGTGCCCCAGCCAAACCAGCGATCCCGATTGAATCATATCTCCCTCCCTGTTTGAAATTGAAAAAGCATCAAATGCTTCTTCTGTAAATCCATTTCCAACTAATTTAATACCCAGAGTAAACCACTTACCCGGGTCATTCATTTTATTTGATTTGGCCTTGTTGTAAAAATCCAATGCCGCTTTTAGAGAGCCGGTATAAGGCAATTTATTCAATTCCGAATTTAACTGCTGAAGACCAGCATATTTATCAATCAGTACCTGGTCGGCAGTACTTGTTTCGAAATGGGTTGAACTAAAATCAGACGAAATCCAGCAGTCTATAATGCCAAATACATCAAACTTATTGTACTGGTGCACTTCTTCTGGAATAACTACATACGTAGCTTTTCTAAAACCTTTATCCAACAAGTTATGGTAGGTTATAGCTGCTCTTTTTTCGGGCATGGCAGCATCGTTTTCTCCAATGCAGATTAACACCGGAATATTGGCATCTATAATATTAGCCTCGGGGTAATAGTTACTTACCTCTTTATCGATGTGGAACGATTCCCATTGCGCAAAACCAAAACCGTGAGGATTACTTTTTTTGTACTCTTTTTCAAACGTCTCTTCATTCATATTCTGAAGGGCGACTACAATATCTTTCCACTGCTCATATTCCACTTTCAGCTGTTCATCGCTCCACTTTTTTAATTTTCTGTAGATAGCTGTTTGTGGCCATTCTTCCCACGATTTATTGTAATCGAACGAACTGGCGGCAGAGCCCAGGAAAATGCAAGCTCTGGGTTGCTCCTTTAACAAGCCCAAAACTTTCGATGCCACAGTAGAACCTTCGCTGTAACCTACCAAATAAAGTTCTTTGCGGGGAGTAAGAAACTTCTGGTTTTTTAATTCATCGATTAAAAAAGCAATGTCCAGCGCCAGTTCGTCGAGGGTGGGGCGGGGGATTTTAACCGGTTCTACCAAACTGCGTTTTGCCATACTTACTGTACTGTATCCCTTGGCAGGCATAATATCCTGAAAACGAACATAGAATTCCTGCTGAATAAGAATTGCTTTTCCTTTGTCGTCTACCATCGGACCCATATTCCCTTTTTCGTCGTAGGGAGTTGAGCCGTTAATGAATACAATAATTTTGTCTGATGCTCCTGAAGCCGGATGAATAATTTGGGCGGGCAAATCCAGCCCGTCATAGGCTTTTACGAAAAAAGCGATTGTATCTTCCTGATTCTGAAAAGTTCCGGCATAGTTCGATAGGCTTATAATAATTAAAGCAGCTGTTAGTATCGTTTGTTTCATGGCTTTAAAGTTGTTGATTTCGAATTTTGTTTACGTTTTTGACAGTGAAAAGTTAAATTGGTTACAGTTCAGCCTTATTATTCCAGATTAATCACTGTTTTCTCCAACTTTCCTTCCTTTTCTTCAATTCTCCCTTTGGTGAGATACCCGTTAAGTTCACGGCAGGGGTGTTCTTCTGTCTTCCGTCTTCCAACTTCTTTTTTAACCGAGGAGAACACAAAGAAGACACAGAGAAGACACAGAGAACCGCAGAGTCTTTCTTCCCTGCAAACTGCGACTGCCCACTGCGACTTTCTTCCCTGAATACTGCGACTTTCTTCAACTTCTTTTTTAACCACAGAGACCACAGAGAAGACACAGATAACTGTAGCGTACAGACGCGATACATCGCGTCTCTGCTGCACTGCCAACTGCAACTGATCACTTTCTCCCCTTCTTACTGCGACTGCCCACCGAATACTTTCTTTTTCCTAACTTGTACCCCGAAACCTGTAACTTTGTCTTGCGATGGCTTACTACTTACTACTTTTTACTTACTACTAACATGGACGTCCACAACAAAACAACTCGCAGCTACTTCTAATCCAGTACAAACAAATTAAAACTTAACCACAGCTTGAAAGGTAATATTCCCTGGTGGTTGGATATCTCCCGGGCGGCCCATATATTCTTTGTTAAACAGGTTTTTTACTATTATCGACAAACGGGTAGATGAGGTAACATTGCAGGCCAACCTGAAATCAAAAACCCAGTTGCCATGGTTGTTTTCCTGCCTGTATTTCTTCAATCCCGGGAAGATCTCCTGTCCAAGGATTTTTTCTTCAAAAGCGGCATCTATCCTTTCCATAAAGCTTCTGTAAACTACGCTAATACCGAAGGAAAACTTCTGAATATCAACAGAAGCATCTCCTTTTAGTGAATGCCTGTAACGGTATTTCAAAATATTGTTACTGAGTGTGTCTGACGTTAAATCTACCGGATTCATGTATGTATAACCGACAAACAAATTCACCGGCAGTTTACCAATATTCCCATTTCCGGTTATTCCTGTCTCAAAACCTGTAATACGTGCTTTGCCAACATTCAGTGATTTAAACCCGACATGATCCAAGCTTGGTATAACAACTGAATCAGGTTTATAAACCCCAAAAATAAATTCAATCATGTTGTTGTATTCTGTCCAGAAAAATGCAGCATCAATAAAACTTGTCCAGTTTTTTGTAGTTAGACCCTGCCTTATACCCATTTCCGAACTCCAACCTGTTTCTGATTTCAAATTGGGATTTGGAAAAATATTGAGGCTTCCCAGGCTGGTTGCTGTATATTTTTCAGCAATTGAAGGGAAACGATAACCCTGTCCGAAAGATGCCCTGATAAAAGTAGCTTTTGCTGCCTGGTAGTTCAGTCCTGCCCTTGTTACAAATCCCGATTCCTTATCTTTATCATCAAGCGCATATCTTTCCCACCTTAACCCAAGATTTGCTGACAGCTTTCTGAAGAACTTGTAATCAAGCTGGGTAAATAAAGCTAAAGTTGAGTTGAAGTGGTCGCCATAAAGTTCAGCCCTGGTTTTTCCTGCAAGGCCTGAAAAACCGGTAGTAAGGTTTAGATTATCATTAAATACGCTGTGAAACTGGTACTCGCCGTAATACAACTCAGATGCATTGTTTTTATCAGGATTTTCATCAAATTTGTTTTTAACGCTGTAATACCTCATTTTAACGGCATGTTTATTCAGCTTTTTATCGAAATAAGTGATCCAGGGATCAACATTTAACCGAAATCCATCGACCGGAGTTATCACAGCCGGGTTTTGTAAAAATGCGCCTGAGTCGGCATCTCTCCAAATAAGAAAGTCAGACAGTTGTTGCAACTGGAAGTTGGTATTCAATCCATACGAAAGCCCCTTTACCGAGGAGGGAGTGTGCCTGAGTTTTAAGTTCGCCCTTATCCTTTCATCATAATTCGATTCCCTGTATCCCGGGTCAATCAATCCATTTGCTCCTGCAACAATATCCACATTCTTTATTTTTTGTGAATGTGAAAAACTAATGCCCGAAAACAGAGGATTTGTTTGCCACCACCACGCCATTTCCTTACGTTTTGGTTTCTGATAAAAACCACTGTACAAGGTTACGGTTGTTTGAGGCTCAGTTTCTGGGTACTTTGTCCGGATATTAATTATACCGTTCAATGCCGATGAACCATATAGCGCAGATGATGCACCTTTTAACACTTCTACCTGTGCAATATTCTCAACAGGAAGAAAATTCCATTTCACATCGCCATCGGCAGCTGTCAGCATCGGGAGGTCGTCAACCAGTACAAGAACCCTGCTGCCTGCCCCGAAACTGTATCCACTTCCCCCTCTTATACTGGCTTGTCCATCCATAACTTCAACACCGGGCATGTAGTTTAATGTCTGGTCAATATCTTTTGTGTTGATGTTACCAATAAATGCAGGTTTCAATATTCCCATCGATACAGAAACATCTGACAGGCGTTGTTCATACCGGGAGGCAGTAACCACTACTTCATCAATCTTCAGCGAGCTATGCACGAGTTGTACATCAAGAATTTTATTTTCATTTTGTTCAACTTTAATCTTCTTTGTAACAGACTCATATCCGATTATTGAAAAAACAAGCTGATGTGTTCCGGGTTCAAGCTCAAGTATAAAATACCCTTTCTGGTTGGTAGAAGTTCCGGTTTCATTGTTTAGCAAAACATTTACCCCGGGAAGTAAATGGTTACTCATAGAATCTTTAACAGATCCTGATACAATTGTAGTTTGAGCATGGGTGTTTAATGTTGCCAAAAGTGCAACGATAGTAAACAGTTTAATAACAAAGAAATATTCTTTAAAGGGAACAGGCAGGAAGTGTGAATTAAAGGCCATGTTTCTAATTCTAATCAGTAACGATGTTTTACAATCTTTTTCAAATGGCGCTTGTTATTATTTTTAATGCTCAATATATAAACACCTTCTGATAATAAGGACAGATTTGCTTTATACACTGTCGTGTATTCGTTGATTTTTCTGTAATACACACGGTTTCCAACTATGTTAAAAATCTCAATTTCAACTACCTCATTCGGGTTTTCAAAAAGTGCTATATTCAACATTACAGAAAAAGGATTGGGCCACACTTCAATTATCGATGAAGGTTCGGTATTTTCTGCAATAGCATTCGGACTCCCTTCTACAATGATTGACAAGGTTGTAGAATCGATAGTTTGCCCGAGCGAAATTATAGTATTTCCTATTTTTGTAAAAGCTTCAACAGCAATTTTTACAGGGTAAGCTCCGGGATCGGCATAAGTTGTACCCGAAAGCCGGAGGCAATAGTAGGTGCCAGCCATAAATTCGTTGTTTTCCACATTGCTTTCCCATGTAATTCCTGCAGGCAGATTTCCCAGTTCCCGAAGGGTAATATGGTGAATAGTAATGGTCAAGTTGTTTGTGTCGAGCTTGGGAGGCGGCAGTATGGTCACTTCCTGCAAATATTCAAGACCAACAAAAACCGTATCGGGTATTTTTGGACAGATTTGCCCGTTTTCTTCAGGATCAGGACAGTCTATACTATCTGCGGGAGTACACTGTGAATACGTGTGTTGTAATCCGATAAACAGAACGAAAAGGAGAATGGTTAGCTGAATAAATCTTTTCATACCCCTGTTTTCTTACTAAAAACGATATAGATTTTTTTAGGTTACGTTTTCAGCATTATCATATACTCAACGCACATAGCTTTTCGGGTTTTTACTCTTTCTTTTTCCCTTTTTCTGCGTTAAAATTTTAAACCGTAGCTATTGCTATGCTTGAAAATTTTGCCTTGATAAAGAAAAAAATAAATTCGCCAAAATTACTCATTGCTTAATTTTTTGTAATGGGTATTCGTGATTTCGCTTTGCTCAATTCACGAAAAGCTAAATCCATTGAGTATGTAGGCTGGATAAGCAACAAAAAAGCAGACAATCTATTAAGTCTTGCGTCTTGATACTTGCTATTTTCTTCCCTAACTTTAAACTCTAAACTTTAAACTTTGAACTCTCGTGGACGTACACAACAAAGCAACCCGTAGCTACAACATGAGCCGCATAAAAGGGAATGTTTATTAAATACAATCTTGTAATTAAACAAAACATTATTACTTTTAAACCTCCAAAAAACAAACAATCTTGAAAACCCGGCCTCTAATAATTACAAACAGAACATTTAAGATAAAAGTAAAATTCTCATTAGCATTTGTTATGTTTTGAATAATGGGAATATTACACCTACATATTAGAAATATAATGAGAAAAAGGTGACATTACAGAGACGTTGTATTGCATTAACCAGAAGTAACTAACATGGAATTTCAACAATATTATCCAACATATAATTACAAAGAAAGGGATGTTGTCCTTGCAGAGTTTGAAGAAGCTCAAAAGATTGCAAATACTCAAAGCAAATTATATGGACAATTGGCAAATTTCCTAATTGCATTTGTTACTATTGGAATTACTTTTCTTATTAAATCTTCTGAAAAAATTAATAATGAGGCAATTATTATTGTAAAACAAAATGTTATCATCCTTGATATTTCTATTGGAATTATTGCTTTAGTAATTCTGAGATACTTCATTGAATTGCAAAGAACAATTGTAATTAACAGCAGAAAAGTAATTACTCTTAGAAGAATGTTGGGTCT
>JABMPI010000297.1 GCA_013203755.1 Bacteroidota bacterium | reverse complement strand
TCTGAAAGGTTTTGATAGATCGCCAATAAAAAATCGCGATTATCTGCAGTGAGGTAATGCATTTCTCCCCCCATTCGATTAAAGGTTTTGCAGTAGCGTAAATAATAGGCAGGATTATCCATTGGCGGCTCGCCATTTTTGGCCCAGTCCCAATCCGATTCAGCCAAATCAACTATCAGCATATAATGATTATCGATGTGCGAACCGTTTTGAATTTCAATATTCTGAGACAGTGACAACGACTTTTCAAAAATCATTGGCGACATAACTGCCGACCCAACCGACATATAAACTCCATTTTCTAATTTGCTTACGCCGGTTGCAAAACATAGAAAATCATTCAGAGCTACTCTTCCAAGAGCAGCACCGTGGTTCATTGGATGATTGTAAATAATGTCGTGACCAAACATTGGATGTCCGGTAAATGGAATTCCCAATTCGAAAGCACGAGACTGAACCGAGTATTTTTTAAAAGGATGTGGAATTTTCATAAATCCCGCCTGCAATTCAAATTTCTGAATAGTACCAGCCAAATCAATTGCTGCTGCAGATAATTCATGATTGGTTTTTAAATTGGTTGTCGCCTCTGCGTATAATGTTTCTATTTCTGGAATTTGCAAACCTTCCTCTGAAATCATTTTACCCACCGACTCGCCATAACCAAGCCCTTGGTATGCACCTACAACTAACGCCAGATTAATATAATAACCCGTTTCTTCCCATATTCCAAACTGTCCACGATCTACGTTTTCCCGCACATCTTCGCTGGATTCTCCCTGAAAAGCAAACTCCCAATCGTGAATAATTCCTGCGCCGTTTGTTGCTAAATGCGACACCCAACCCTCTTCCATTAATGCAATTAAAGTGGGTGCCATTCCATTTTTAATGGTGTGTGCACCAATTGTTAGCATTACCGAACGTTGATTTTTTTTAGCCTCACGAATGCGGTCGGCGGTTTTTTCAATTAAACCCTGACCAAACTCCGAAAGTTTAGCAGGTTTTTGCGAAACAGGAACATGATCTTTTTCTATAAACACCTTATTTTTTCTTGCTGATAATTTCTTTACAACAAGATTATCCCTGTTAAATTTTGGGTATGGCATGGTTCGATTATTTAATATTTAAAAGCTTCAATAATATTGGCAACTGCGAAAAATCGGGAACAATAACATCGGCACCGGCTTTAATTAAACGGGTACGTTTGCTTTCGTTTAAACTATGGCGTTTCATTTCGTTACTTGCAATACCAATTGTTATACCGGCACGTTTGCGCGTTTCACGTATCTCAACCGGGCCATCGCCAAAGGTTACAATGTGTTCTGAACCGGAGTTTCCAATTTGATTTAAAATCCTGTCGAGAACAATCTTTTTAGCTTCTTTGGTTATATCACCAACAGCACCATAAATACGACCTTCAAAAAGTTTATCGTAGCCTAAAATCCTGGCTTCATTTTTCACATCCTCTTCGTCGGTTCCACTGGCTAAGTATAATTTAACTCCCGCAGCATACAATTTCTTCAATAAAACCACTGCATTTTTCAGCGTAACATCTTCAAGCGAAAGTTCTCCACGACTGATTTTCTCTTCGCGTACTTTCACCATTTGTAATAACTCTTCGTTGTAAATATGTTTGTATCCAAACTCATCCAAAATTTTATCTTCAGGCACACAACCAAATTCGCGAACCAAATCAACCAATCCTTTCATTTGAACCAGAGTCTGAATGCCGGTTGTTTTGTCGATAAATTCAGCCACCCGGGTTTGCACTTTATGATACAAAGCTTCGTCAGCCACTTCGTATAAATCACCCAAAACAGCTTTCATCATCATTGGCGACATAATTTCTTCCCAACCTTCGCGAAGTGTTGAAATTGTTCCATCGTGATCAAAAATTGCATGTTTAATGTTTATCTCTTTGGGAAGTTCACCGATTTGCTCAATTTCAGAATTCTCAAAATATTTTGCATGCCTGGGATCCTCTGCTAATTCAGGTTGATAAACAAAATCAGCATCCTGACCAATTTCCATAATTTCTTCGGGAGTTGCAGTACCGCACTGAAAAAGTTTTTGTACGGTTACTCCAGCCACAAAGGATCCAATTTCTGCGGCTTGCTTCATATTATAACCGGCGGCCAGCGAAGAAGCTGCACCAGCCAAATAACTATCGCCGGCACCAACCGAATCGATACTTGACATGATTAATAACCCTGCGACGTCGGTAACTCCATTTTCATCCACTATTAATGAACCTCGTTCACCACGCGTAATAAACAAAGGTTTTTTATAACGTTTATACAGCGTTTCTGCTGCCATTTTTATTTCGGCATAAAGAACCACATCGTCCGGATCTTTTGCCATTCCACAAAGCACAGCAGCTTCAATGTCGTTCATTTTACGGAAAGCACCGTCGTAATAATCGTTGTAATTTCTACTGTCGACTATAAATATCTTATCAGGGAAAAGTTGAATTACTTCAACCAATTTTTGTTTGAAATATTCGGTATGAATACCGGAAAGAACTTGCTGGTTTATGATTGCTACGTCAACTTCAGGCACTTCTTTTTTAAGATTTTCAATTAACTGATCGGCTAACTCTTTCGAAAGTTGATTAAAATTACCAAAATCAATTCTGCCTTGCTCAACATCATTTACATATGGTTTTGTATAAACATGTGTGGACCAGCTATCTTCCTGAAAAAGCAGGTTATTGGTTTTTATGCCTGTATTCTGCATTATTTTAATCATCTCTGCGCCAAAAGGATCCGACCCCAGCACACCAAATGCTCTGATATCTCCAACTCCCATTGCAGCAATATTGGCAGTTACATTACCAGCTCCTCCCAATGAATATTTTTGTTGTTGAATTGGACGGGTCATTTGCCCGGTTTCAATCGATATCTCACTTTTCGATTCATCGATAAACCAATATGCATCCAGACAAAAATCGCCTACAACCGCGATCTTAACATCCTGGATTTTATCGATAATAGTTTTTAATTGTGTTGTATTCATAATATGATTTAGGTTTCTTATCTATTTTGGTTTTTACTAAAATTTATTCTTCCAGAAGATTTACCTCTTTTACACCTCCGGTGGTTTTATCCACACGAAGAGTTTTTATCTCGTACGGTTTAAAATTACCTGTCCATTTGCGATTTGCAAACCTCAAATCGATGGTCGCTTCACTTTCTACACCCAACGTTTCAACGCAACGAATAATAACATCTTCTCCCTCTTCTGATAATTTTACGGAAGAAACAAGCACGTTGTCTGAATCTGCCGCAAGGAAAGAACCCGATTTCGGCATCGCCCCACCATGTATTCCCTGATAGATTGGAATTAATGGAGCAATAAATTCATCTGCTATTTTAACAATATTGCTTTCTCTCCAGCTATTTTTATGCGGAACCAGTAACATTCTGAATGTCTGTATTCCCTGATCCATCCAAACATATTCTTTTGTTGTGTCTAGTACCAATGGTCGGTGATGTGCATACACGGGAGCACGACAGATGGAAATTCGCATATCGTTTTCAATTACATTGTAGCCATATTTGGCATCGTTGATAACGGTAAGTCCATATAAATTACCACCTCTTTTCCCTGTTACATCAATCCATCTTTGTCCCGGGTCTTCGTCTCCGTTGGTAGCACGCTCAATGTTTCCGTAAGGAGTTTCGTAGGTTGCAACCGGTGAATCAACATCAACCGGATAAGAGAATTTTAGCATTTTATGATGTTCGTGCCAATCGAGAGTAACTTTTGCCTCCAAATTTCGGGAACCGGAATGGAGTATCCAGTCGATGGTTAGTGTTGAAGCACCATAAGTTGTAATAACCCTAATTATTGCCCGCAACGGACCATTTTCAAGTACTTTAATATTGGCATTATCAAAGGCACCAATTTCATCTGAGAAGGATTTTACACTGTGACTCCAGGTATCGGTAGGATCATTTATTACCACAGCTTTACAGCCGCTTTCGCCTCCCGAAAATAGTTCTTTTCCGGTTTCCTTATCAAATATGCCAACCGTTCCATTCGATGAAAATTGTACACGAAGGAATTCGTTTTCAAGCCTGTTACCTTCTGCAGTAGCAACTGTTTTACCCTTTAGTGTTTCTCCATCTAAAAGACGAATTTGGCGATACCCAAAAGGTGGGATTTTTGCATTAATTACTAATTTTTTGCGGCTTCCTGTTTGACTAGAACCAATTGTCCATTGGTGAAGTAAAGGATTGCCTTTTTCATCTTCTACCCTCGAAGATGTATGGTTATTTCCCCAATTGTAATCATATTCAATGTTTCCATCCACTTCCCAAGCATGCGGGTTAAATACCACAATATAACTGGAATCAGGATCTTCAGAAGGGATTTGCCATTCCAGTTTCTGAACAGCCATTGTAGTTGCCTGATGGGCTACATCCAAAGCAAATCCATATCCTTCTTTAGCATCCTGAGTATGTTCCACCAGAGAAGTTCCGGCAGAGCTGTCGTGAAATTGTAGAAACAGTACTCTTTGCCATGCTGTTGTAAATTCCTTTTTCGGGTAATTAACTTCCCAGGCAAATGAACCTATTGCATTTACTTTTTCGGCAGTTACCAACGCCGCCTCCGACTGGCGATTGCCTTTTTTAATTGCCGATACAACCGTATAACAACCAACGGCATGATGCTGTAAATCATCTTTCACAACCGGAAGTTCTAAGTTTTTATCAGCCCGCATATCATTAAAGTATCGGTCGGTTGTACTATAAAATACTTCGGGTGCTCCTTTTTCGGTTTTTAATTCATTTATCGATTTAATGTTTTCTTTGGTAGCTCCTCCACCGTGATCACCCGCGCCATAGTACGACATAAAACTTTTCATCGGTTGATCTTTATATTCATCAAGAATTTGTTCAACACGATCTTTTACCGATCTGGTATTATTATAGCTATTCTGGATTCGGTAAGTTAAAACACGTGTTCCATCTACACCTTCCCACCAAAACAGATCGGCAGGTATCTCTTTTTCATGACGTCCGGGACGCATAAAAATATAATTATCCATCCCCTGCAATTGAATTATCTGTGGCAATGTACTTGTATGGCCAAAAGAGTCGGGATTAAACGCAACTTTAGCCCGGTGTCCAAGCAGGCGTTGAAATGTTAACTGACCATATAAACCTTGTCTTACCATCGCTTCTCCGCTGGGGATATTTACATCGGGTTCCACCCACCATCCTCCAACGATATTCCACCGGCCTTCATCCACACGTTTTCGGATTTCTTCCATCATTTTCGGATCGTTTTCTCCAACCCAATGGTAAAACTGCGCTGAACTTGCGGTGAAACAAAAATCAGGTGTTTCATTCATTCGGTCGAGAGCTGATTGAAAAGTACTGTGAACAACAGCAACTCCTTCTGACCATGACCAAAGCCAAACCGGATCGATATGTGCATGCCCAATCATATGAAATTTGAAATCGGAAGCATCAGCAGGCCATAACTTTGCCTGTTGAAAATCTTCGGCCATAAGATTTGCAACAGGTCCGAGAGTAACTAAGGCGGTTCCTGCAGCCGCGCGGCCAATAAAAGTCCTGCGACTTAATTTTGATTTGCTTTCACTTTTCATATAGCTGGTTTATAGGTTTAAATTTATTCTGTTCCGAAAAAGTGTGTTTCTATCATCAAACAAAGCGTATGATAAACCGGCAAATGAAGCTCTTGGACATAGGCAGTTCTTCTTTCAGGTACATTTATTAAAATATCACAAATATCTTTCAGCTTTCCACCAGCTTTTCCTGTAAAACCGATGGTTACCAATCCTTTTGCTTTGGCTACAAGAATTGCATCAATCACGTTTTGAGAGTTGCCTGAAGTACTCATTCCAATAAGAATATCACCGGCATTTCCATATCCGGTTACTTGCTGAGCAAAAATAACTTCAGCATGAATGTCGTTTGCCACTGCTGTTGTTAAGGCAGTGTGTGCGGTTAACGAAATGGCAGGTAAACCTTGTTGAAGATTTTCCGCAAGATATTCACCGCGTTCGCCCCCCTGCTCCATCAATTTTGTTTTTAATTCTTGTTTAAGGGGACGTTTAATTTCGAAGCTTTTCATTAATTCACCAACAATATGGTCTGAATCGGAAGAGCTACCACCATTTCCACAAGCCAACAATTTTCCACCATTTTCGTAGGAATGAATAATTGCCTTTGCAGCCCTCTCAATTTCAACTTTTAATTCTGTCAGTTCACTATTTCTGGTTAAAAGCTGTTCGATATGAATATTTTCTTTCACCCTATTTTTTATTTATTTGCATTAATAGCTACACACAGTGCCGCGTAATCACCAATGGTATCACCCAGTTCTGCCGGTTTTATTTCACAAACTTCAACTGCTGAAGGAATGGCTTCCATTTCTAAAACCCTATCGATATGCGGCTTAAAAAGCTCCACATTTCGTGCATATATACTTCCAATTACAATACATTGCGGGTTGAGCATGTCAATTAATATTGCAAGTGCTTTTCCAAGATATTCAGCTGAAATAGTTATAATTTCATTTGCCACAAGATCTCCATTGTTTGCCGCAATTGCAACCGTTTTTGTATCCAATTTATCAACATCAATACCTTCAACAAACTTAACTACTTTCCCTTCCGATATATTGCGGGCAACAATAGTTTTTGCCAACTGTGTTATTCCGCCACCACTACAAAACCCTTCGAAAGAGCCAGCTTTTCCAAAACCAACCGGACCATCTTTTGCTAAACGAATGTGTCCCACTTCTCCTCCTAAATCATTGGTTCCTGCGTAAAGTTGCCCATTTAAAATCAGCCCCGATCCCATGCCGGTGCCAAAGGTCAGAAAAATCATATTCTGTGTACCTTTCCCTGCACCCATTAACCATTCCGCCAAAGCACAAGCATTAGCATCATTTTGGATTGCTGTGGGGATTCCATATTTTTCCTGAATTAGATCGACAATAGGAACATTGTCCCACCCCGGCAGATTTGGTGGTGAATAGATTACACCTTTTTTAGAATCGAGTGGACCACCACAACTAATTCCTATTTGTTGAACTTGATCTTTTGTATATTCAATGAATAATTCCTCCAGATGTTTATAAAAGTCTTTTAGTAATTCTTTGTATCCACGCTCTGTTTTGGTTTCAAATCTAATCTTTTTATAAATTTTAAATTCAAAATCGCCGACAACAATGGCACACTTAGTTCCTCCGATATCAATACCGATAAAATATCTAGTTGGTTTCTCTTGCATAATTCATAATCCTCTAAAGCTAAAACGGTTTAGCGAATATAAAAAAAAATTAT